>NZ_JAJB01000023.1:0-123299 GCF_000583215.1 Brevibacterium sp. VCM10 | reverse complement strand
ACCTCGCGCGAGGTTGCTGGGCCGCCGTCAGGTAGCAATTGGGGAAGAGAACGGGGTCCGAACCGTGTGGTTCGGACCCCGTGAAGCTATAGCCTCAGTCGTGCGCTCAGAGAGCGTTGATCTGCGTGGACAGGCGCGACTTGCGGTTCGCAGCGTTGTTCTTGTGCAGAACACCCTTCGAAACAGCCTTGTCGAGCTTGCGGGCAGCCACAGCGTAAGCCTGCTGTGCCTCTTCCTTGTTGCCGGCAGCAATGTTCTCGCGAACGACGCGGACGTAGGACCGAACCTCGGACCGGACAGCCTTGTTGCGCTGACGAGCCTTCTCGTTGGTCTTGATCCGCTTGATCTGGGACTTGATATTAGCCAATTTCAACACTCTTTCGTGTTAGTGGTACATGGTCGTGAGGGCGCATCGAACCGACATGATCATCTCCGCGGGGAAACACATCGACGACTTCGAATCCGACGGCATCTTCACCCGACCTCGGCGAGACACACGCCTTGATGAAGACACAATCACCTATGATACAGCCTCGAACACCGGGCCGGAAATCCCTTTGCCGCCCGCCCGTTCAGGCAAAACACCGGGCCTCGGCCCGGCAGTGTGCCGGGTCTCAGCCGGAGATGTGCTCGGCCACGTGATCGAACACGTCACGGGGCATGATCGCGCCCTCCCTGCGGATCGAATCGGGGTCGAGCCGAATGATCCGATCGAGACGGAGCTCTGAGGGCCGACCCTGCGAATCCCAGTCCCCGGTGCCGATATTCATCCATGTGGCGTGCCGGTCCTGACGGACCTCGCCGACGCCGCCGGGGATGTGATCCTTGCTGGTGAGCATGAGCGCGAGCACCCATCGGCCGTCACGGCCGACGATCAGCGACGGTCGATCCTTGCCCTGAGTGTGGTCCTCCTCGAACGGCACCCATCCCCAGACGACTTCGCCCGGATCGGCATCGCCGTCGAGGTCGGGGGAGTAGCTGACCGTGATCGAGCCGGTGTAATCACCGGGATACGCACCCGATCCGCCCTGGCCGTTCGAGGCGGAACGATCGGCAGAACCCGCCGAGGCGGCACCTCCGTCGCCCGACCGTGCCGGATTCGGCCGGCGGGCATCGGTGGGCTGCGATGCGGCTTTTGAGTTCTTCTTCGACTGTGACTGCCGCAGGTAGCGCAGTCCCTCACGGACACCGATTCTCGCGGCCCGATTGACCAGTGATTTCCAATTCATGTCTCCAGCCTAAACGAGCAGGCTGTCACAGGCGGCGAAGAACAGCGTGCCGTCACAGTCCGGCGAACGACTCGCCTCGGTCACGAGAATTCGAGGACCGCTTCGACGGGGAAGTGGTCGGAGGGGTACGTCCCGTCGATCTCGAACGTGTCGATGCGCGTGGACACCGTGCGCAGGCCCGGGGTCGTCAGGATCCAGTCGATGCGCGGCTCACCGGCTTTCGGGCCCGTGTAGCGATGGAAGGTGCCGATATCCTCCCCGGGGATCTCCGCGGCGGTGTCGGTGAGGCCGAGTTCGGTGCAGAAGAAGTCGTAGACCGGGGAGCCAGTGGCGACATTGAAGTCACCGGTGACCACGCAGGGATGGGCCGCCTCGGCGATGGACTCGGCCATGATCCGACCGGACTCGAGACGGGCGCGCTCGGACTTGTGGTCGAGGTGGGTGTTGAGCACACGCAGCCGTCGGTCGGAGTCGAGGTCGCGGACATCGACCGTCGTCAGGGTGCGTGCATGCGAGACTCCCCATGACTCCGATGCCACGGTGTCGGGCTGTTCGGACAGCCAGCTGATGTCGACGGCGTCGACGTCGAAGCGCTTCGAATCGAGGATCACGGCCGTGAACTCTCCGGAATTGCCGCCGGAGTGGCCCTCTCCGAGCCAGATGTACTCCTCGGGCAGCAGGCTGATGAGCGTCTCGAGCTGGTCGAGTTCGCCCTCCTGGGTGCCGATGAGGTGCGGACGTGCGCGCCGGATGAGCTCGGCGGCGATCGGCAGCCGCTCGGCCACCGGATGTCCGTCCATGGCGGGATAGCGGAGGTTGAAGCTCATGACCCGGAATTCGCTCATGCCACCATCTTCCCCGATCGGCACGGTCCGGCACATGCATCGGCCCCGTTCGGCGCGGACGAATCGCATCCGACAGCTGACGAACCGCGAAAGTCCCCGACGATGACGACGTGCACGTCTGTGGATTCCAGGTCCGTGCACAAGTCATGAAACAATGGGAGATCGGGTCTGACCGGGGACCCGGTCTGTCAACGAAAGGGCGTTCATGTCACCTCAGGTGAATCAGGAAGCTGCACAGCGGATCTCACCGTCTGCCACCTCACCCGAGCTGATTCGCAATTTCTGCATCATCGCTCATATCGACCATGGCAAATCGACCCTGGCCGACCGCATGCTCCAGATGACCGGTGTCGTCGAGAACCGCGATATGCGCGCCCAGTACCTCGACCGGATGGACATCGAACGCGAACGCGGAATCACCATCAAGTCCCAGGCCGTGCGCATGCCGTGGGAACACGGGGACACTCCGTACGCGCTCAACATGATCGACACTCCCGGCCACGTCGACTTCAGCTACGAGGTCTCGCGGTCCCTGGCCGCCTGTGAAGGCGCGCTGCTGCTCGTCGACTCCGCTCAGGGCATCGAAGCCCAGACGCTGGCCAACCTGTACCTGGCCATGGAGAACGATCTGACGATCATCCCCGTGCTCAACAAGATCGACCTGCCGGCCGCACAGCCGGAGAAGTACGCGGACGAGCTCGCCAACCTCATCGGCTGCGAACCCGAGGACTGCCTGCTCGTGTCCGGCAAGACCGGTGAAGGCGTCGAAGAGGTCCTCGACCGCATCATCACCGATATCCCCGCTCCTGTCGGCAACGCCGACGCCCCGGCCCGCGCCATGATCTTCGACTCCGTCTACGACACCTACCGCGGTGTGGTCACCTATGTTCGGCTCGTCGACGGTTCCCTCAAGCCGCGTGAGAAGATCGAGATGATGTCGACCGGCAGCACTCACGAACTGCTCGAGATCGGTGCCTCCTCACCCGAGCCGAAGGCGACGAAGGGCCTCGGCGTCGGTGAGGTCGGCTATCTCATCACCGGTGTGAAAGATGTCCGGCTGTCGAAGGTCGGCGACACCGTCACGCTGGCTGCGTCTCCCGCATCGGAACCGCTCGAGGGGTACAAGGAGCCGCAGCCGATGGTGTATTCGGGCCTGTTCCCCATCGACGGCTCGGACTACCCGGTGCTGCGTGACGCGCTGGACAAGATCAAACTCAACGATGCCTCCCTGGCATACGAGCCCGAGACGTCCACGGCGCTGGGCTTCGGCTTCCGCTGCGGCTTCCTCGGCCTCCTGCACCTCGAGGTCCTCCGCGATCGGCTCGAGCGCGAATACGACCTCGACCTCATCTCGACGGCACCGAGCGTGATCTACGACGTGACCATGGAGGACGGGACCGAGACGACGGTGACGAACCCGAGCGAATTCCCCACGGGCAAGGTCAAGGAAGTCAGAGAGCCCATGGTCCGGGCGACGATCCTCACTCCGAGCGACTACATCGGTGCGGTGATGGAGCTGTGCCAGACCCGTCGGGGCAACCTGCAGGGCATGGACTACCTGTCCTCGGACCGCGTGGAGATCCGCTACCGCCTGCCGCTGGCAGAGATCGTCTTCGACTTCTTCGACCAGCTCAAATCACGGACCAAGGGCTATGCGACGCTCGACTATTCCGATGACGGGGAGGATCCGTCGGATCTCGTCAAGGTCGATATCCTGCTGCACGGTGACCAGGTCGATGCGTTCTCGGCGATCGTCCACCGCGACAATGCCTACTCCTACGGTGTGGCGATGGCAGGCAAGCTGCGCAAGCTCATTCCGCGCCAGCAGTTCGAGGTGCCCATCCAGGCGGCCATCGGCTCTCGCATCATCGCCCGTGAGACCATCCGTGCCATCCGCAAGGACGTGCTGTCGAAGTGCTACGGCGGCGATATCAGCCGTAAGCGCAAGCTGCTCGAGAAGCAGAAGGAGGGCAAGAAGAGGATGAAGGTGGTCGGCACCGTCGAGGTCCCGCAGGAAGCCTTCATCGCGGCTCTGTCCTCCGACGAGCCGGAGACGAAGGACAGCAAGAAGTAAGTGCCCGCACAACCGACCGGTGAGGTCCCTCCGCGCGACGGTTCGCTGCCGACTTCGGCGGGGATCGGGGCCGCTGAGCGAGGGCTGAGCCTCTACATCCACGTCCCGTACTGCCGGGTCCGCTGCGGCTACTGCGACTTCAACACCTACACCGCCGACGACCTCGGCCCGGGCGCGTCCCGTGAGGACTACCGCGGAAACCTCGCCCGTGAGCTCGATCTGTCCGTGTCCACCCTCGCCGAGGCTGGGGCGGGCGACCGTGAAGTCTCGACGATCTTCTTCGGCGGGGGCACCCCGACGCTGCTCGCAGCCGACGTGCTCGCCGGGGTGATGGACGATGTCCGCGCCCGCTTCCGCCTGGCCGAGACCGTCGAAGTCACCACCGAAGCAAACCCCGACACCCTGGATCCTGCCTATATCGCGACTCTCGCCGGAGCCGGTGTCAACCGGATCTCCATGGGTATGCAGTCGGCCGTGCCGCATGTGCTCGCGACCTTGGACCGCACCCATGATCCGGAGAAGATCCCCGAGGTGGCTCGCTGGGTCAAGGACGCCGGACTCGAACTCAGCCTCGACCTTATCTACGGCACCCCGGGGGAGTCGATCGACGATTGGCGTCGCTCGCTGGAGGTTGCCCTGTCCAACGAGGTCGATCACATCTCGGCGTATTCCCTCATCGTCGAACCGGGAACGAAGATGGGCGCGATGGTGCGCCGCGGCGAACTGCCGATGCCCGATGAGGACGACTTGGCCGACAAATACGAGATCGCCGACGCCGCGATCTCCGCCGCCGGTCTGCATTGGTACGAGGTGAGCAATTGGTCGACCGGTCCCGATACGCGCTGTGAACACAATCTGGCCTATTGGCGCAATGCCGACTGGTGGGGCTTCGGGCCGGGCGCCCACTCCCATGTCGGGGGTGTGAGGTTCTGGAACGCCAAACATCCGCGTGCCTGGGCCGACCGGCTCGTGGCGGGGCAGTCCCCGTCGATCGGTCGGGAGGTCCTCGATGATCGGACCCGGGAGATCGAGCGGATCATGCTCGCCGCTCGAATCGACCGTGAGCTGCGCCTGGACGCTCTGGCTCCGGGCAGCCAGCAGGCGATCAGAACCTTCGTCGGACAGGGTCTGCTCGACGCGGATGGCGCCGCGGCCGGCTGGTTCCAGCCGACTCTGCAGGGACGTCTCATGGCCGACTACATGGTGCGTATCCTCACCGAATACGTGTGAATGAGTCTCGCCCCGCCATCCGGATCGGGCGGCGGGGCGAGCTGCTCAGCGAATCTGCGTCGGTGGGACTCTCGGGCTGCGTCAGCTCACTTGATCCAGTTCGGAGTCATCGGGATTCGGTAGCCCTCACCGCGGTTGGCTGCCATTCCGGCGATGATCTCGATGACGATCATGTAGATCGAGAGCACCGGCAGGAGCAGCAGGATGAGGAAGCCGATGCCGACGATCGTGAGGATTCCGCCGATCAGTCCGATGCCGAATCCGGCGATGACACCGATGATCAGCAGGTTGAGCGACTGTGCGCCATGATGACGCAGGAACGGCGACTTGTCCTTGTTGATGATGAAGAGGATGAGGGTGACGATCCAGCCGACGCCGACGACGTAGGTGGCGGCGTGTGCGAGGTGTGACCACAGTGCGGTGGTGCGTTCGCTCTGGTCGGCGTTCCAGAATCCGAGTGAGTTCGGACCGTAGGCTGCGTCCGGAAGTTCTGCTCCCACGGGAACACCGGCGGCAGCCGACTGCGCCGAGGATGCTCCCTGGAATCCGTATCCCGCCTGCGGCTGTCCCTGGGGAGCGCCGAAAGGCTGCTGAGAGCCGAAGCCGGGCTGAGATCCCTGCTGAGGGTTCTGCGGCTGCGAGCCGTACTGGGCCTGACCATTCTGCTGCGGCTGCTGCGCTTGCGGCTGCTGTGAGCCCGACTGCGGGGAATAGTTCGGGGGCATCGGCTGTGACTGTCCGTTGTTCGGCTGCTGCGGGTTTTCCGACATGAGAGTCCCTTCAGAGTGTGCGATCACTCCACATTAACCCAGGGAGTGCGGGCTGTCCCAGAGTGCGCGGGGTGACGGGGGATGGTCACTTCACGAAGTTGATGGTGAGCGGAAACCTATACCCCTCGCCCCTGTTCGCTGCGACGGCGGCAATGATGTAGAGGACGCAGTAGACGAGTGGGACGATGACCGCGGCGTACATGATGATGATGCCGATCCCGAAGGTCACCAATGCGAGGATGAAACCGAGGATGCCGAAGACGAAGAGGGCTGCGAAGGTGACGATCGTGTTCGTGATCATCGCGTTGAGTCCCTGACGCGAATGCTCGCGGACGAACGGCGACTCGTCCTTCTTCACGAGGAACATGATGAGCGGCATGAAGCCGAACAGAAGCGCGCCGAGGTGGGTCCACAGAGCCGTGGTCCGGTCGGGTTCGGGGGCCATCCAGAACTGTTCGGAGCCGGGTCCGTACGCCTGCTCGGGCAGGGAGCGGGAGTCGAACATCGCCGGGTTGTGCATCTGCGGCATGCCGTAACCCGGCTGCGCGCCAAATCCAGTCTGCCCACCGTACCCCGGCTGCGCACCGTACCCCGGCTGACCGCCGTAACCAGGCTGCGCGCCGAACGACTGTTGTGAGCCGTAGCCCGTCTGACCACTGTGCGTCTGCGGCCGAGAATACTGCTGGCCCTGCGGCGCGTAGGGCTGCTGCGGGCCCGACGCCTGAGAGTAGTTCGGCGGCATCGGTCGGCTGCCGGGCTGCTCGGGGTGGTGCGACATGGGGATCCTTTCGAAGAACGCTTGCCCTCCAGACTAGCCGAGCCCCGTGTCCCGAGGATGTCGGGAAAGCCTCACTCCTGTGACAGTTTCGGCACACGCCGACAGCTCACCGTGACCACCACGGGCCACCGCCGCACCACCGAAGCCAATCAGCCGACGGTGACGAAGTCGATGAGCTCCTCGACCCGACCCGACAGCGTCGGTTCGACATCGGCGATGGTGCTCACCTTCCCGAGGATGCGCACCCAGCCGCGAGCGACGTCCCGATGATCGGCGTGCGGCCATCCGATGCGACGCAGTATTCCCGTCTTCCAGTCCTCACCGCGGGGGACGACCGGCCATTGCCGGATGCCGACGACATGGGGCTTCACCGCCTGCCAGATATCGACGTAGGGGTGGCCGATGATGTGGACGACGTCGCGGTAGCGCGGATCGGCACGGACCGCCTCGGCGATCTTCGATTCCTTCGTCCCAGTCACCAGGTGATCGGCGAGGACACCGACCCGATGGTCCCGATCCGGACCGAAGGCTGCGAGCTTGTCGGCGACGTCGTCGAGACCGCCCAGGGGTTCGACGACGACGCCTTCGATGCGCAGATCATCGCCCCAGATCTTCTCGACGAGTTCGGCATCGTGCTTGCCCTCCACCCAGATCCGCGATCCACGAGCCACCCGAGCCTTCGCGCCGACCACGGCGCGAGACCCGGAAGCCGTCCGCCCGGGCTGCTGCGCCTTCTTCTTCGGCAGCTGCACATCGACGGGCTGTCCTTCGAGGAGGAAACCCGGTCCCAAGGGAAAGGCCCGGACCTTGCCGACGCGGTCCTCGAGCTTGACGACGACACCGGCCGTGGTCTTCTCCGCGCCGACGACAGCACCGACATAGCCGCTCATCGCATCCTCGAGAACCATGCCCAGGCCGAGCTCGACCTGGCGGGACTTCTGCGGACGGTGCGACGACGGCGAGGAACCGGAGAGCACATCGGGGCCATAGCGATCAAAAGCATTCACGGGCACCCACCATAATCAAGGACGGTCTTGCAGGCGCGCAGACCCGCAGGTCACCCCCAGAAATGAATTCCGGGGACGAGAAGCGTAGAATTGGCACTCAGGCTCAAGGAGTGCCAAGTATCGGCACGGGACCGTGATCGGCTGAAGAGACGGAGAGGAGAACCGCGATGAACGACAGCAGACGTGCACAGGTGCTGCGCGCCATCGTCGAGGACTTCGTCGCCACCAACGAACCCGTGGGATCGAAGGCGATCGTCCAGCGCCACACCCTCGGCGTCTCCCCGGCCACGATCCGCAACGATATGGCCCAGCTCGAGCAAGAAGGCTATATCGCCCAGCCCCACACCTCGGCCGGTCGGATCCCCACCGACCTCGGCTACCGGATGTTCGTCGACCGCATCGACGAGTTCAAACCGCTGACCACCGCCGAGCGCCGCGCGATCTTCCAGCTCATCGACGGCGATGTCGACCTCGACGAGATGCTCGACCGCACCGTCCGCGTGCTCTCCGGCCTCACCCGCCAGGTGGCGCTCATCCAATACCCGACGGTGTCGCGGGCGCGCATCAAACACGTCGAGATCGTCGGCCTCGGCCCCGGCCGGATCCTCGTCGTCCTCATCACCGACGCCGGTCAGGTCGAGCAAAAGTCCGTGATCTCCCCGACCCCGCTCGATGAGGATGCCGTCCGCGGGCTGCGCGACCAGATCAATGCCGAATTCGCCGGACGCACGCTCGCGCAGGTCTTCGGTTCGTCCCCCACCGCCGAGGCGGTCGCCACCGAATCGAGCGAGTCGGCGGGACGTGACGAGTCCGGACTCACACAGGTCAGGGCCGCCGTCATCGACCTCGTCGCCGCGACCCGCGAAGAGCGCATCATCATGGCCGGGACTGCGAACCTCGCCCGTTCCGGCAGCGAATTCGGAGAGAAGATGGCCCCGATCCTCGAGGCCTTCGAGGAGCAGGTGGTCCTGCTCCGGCTGCTCACCTCGATGGCAGAGGACCATGAGGGGATCAGCGTGCGCATCGGGCGTGAGAATACTCACGAATCGTTCAGCTCGACTTCCGTCGTCGCCGCCGAATATGGTCATGACGCGGGTTCGTCGGCCAGACTGGCGGTGCTCGGCCCGACCCGGATGGACTATCCGACGACGATCTCGGCAGTCCGTGCCGTCGCGAAGTACGTGTCCTCGATCCTCGACCGAGGGTAGGGCCGGTGCAGTGACGACGACCAGGGGCGCCCGCAGTCGGGCAGCGCGAAGCCGGTGAGCACCGCGCACCAGCGCAGCCACCACCACGAACAGAGAAGACCACTACGTCAGGGAGAGAGAAGTTTCTGTGGCCGATCACTATGAAACACTCGGAGTGTCCAAAGACGCTTCCGCGGCTGAGATCAAGTCGTCGTACCGGAAGCTGGCACGCAAGTACCACCCGGACGTCAATCCCGGTCACGAAGACGAATTCAAAGCCATCTCACTGGCCTACGACGTGCTCTCGGATCCGGAGAAGCGCCGCAACTACGATATGGGCGGCGGCGAAAACGGTCAGGGCTTCCCCGCCGGCGGCGGCTTCGGCGGGTTCGGAGACATCTTCGAGACCTTCTTCGGCGGTGGCGGCGGACAGGCCGGAGGCCCCATCCCGCGCACACAGCGCGGCAAGGACGCCCTCGTCGGCGTCAACATCGACTTGAAGACCGCGGCCTTCGGCGGCACCGTCGATCTCGACGTGACCACTGCGGTCGTCTGCGACACCTGTTCGGGTGCCGGCACGCAGGAGGGCACGAAGATCGAGACCTGCTCGCTGTGCCACGGAGCCGGCAGCGTCCAGCGCATGACCCGGACCCTGCTGGGCCAGATGGTCACGAACCAGACCTGCAACTCCTGCCACGGCTTCGGCACCGTCATCCCCAACCCCTGCCTCAACTGCCAGGGCGACGGACGGGTGCGCAAACAGCGGACCATGAAGATCCGCATCCCCGCCGGCGTCTCCGACGGCACCCGCATCCAGCTGTCCAGCCAGGGAGAGGTCGGTCCCGGCGGCGGACCCGCCGGTGATCTCTTCGTCGAGGTCATGGTCACCCGCCACGAGGTGTTCCAACGCGACGGCGACAACCTCCGGGCCGCCGTCTCGGTGCCGATGACCGCAGCGACCCTGGGAGCGACCATCCCGTTCGAGACCTTCGACGGCACCCAGGACCTCACCATCGCCGCCGGCACCCAGTCCGGCACCGTCGTCAAACTCCCCGGACTCGGCGCCTCCCGCCTGCGCTCGGAGACTCGCGGCGACCTGCTCATCACCGTCGACGTCCTCACCCCGGACGCCCTCGACGATGAACAGCGCGAACTGCTCGAGAAGCTCGCCGAACTGCGCGGAGAAGAAGCACCGCGGGCCCAGATCTCGACGGAGAACCGCGGAATGTTCTCCCGCATGCGTGAGAGGTTCGCCGGTCGGTGAGTCTTCCCGTCTTCCGCTCCGCCACCGCCGCCGAGGCGGTCGTCGGGTCCGCTCTCACCCTCGGCGAGGACGTGGCCGGGCACGCGGTGCGGGTGCGTCGGATCGGTCCCGGCGAGGACATCGACATCGTCGACGGGGACGGCACACGGGTGCGCGGAACCGTCACGGCCGCCTCGGCGAGCGAGCTGACGATCGACGTCACCGCGGTGACGCACGAGGACAGCACCGGCCCACGCCTCGTGCTCGTCCAGGCCCTGGCCAAGGGCGACCGAGACCTGCAGGCGATCGAAACGGCCACGGAGATCGGCGTCGACGACGTCATTCCCTGGGCCGCCGAACGTTCGATCGCCGACTGGCCGGCGAAGAAGCGGGAGAAGATGGCCGCGAAATGGGAGAACCTGCTGAATGCGGCCTCCCTGCAGGCGAGACGCTCCCGGTTTCCGGTGCTGCGCGAACTCGTCCGCGGGGCCTCCCTGGCCACAGCCTTCGACGAGTCCGATGCGGTCTTCGTCCTCCACGAGACCGCTCAGCGCAGACTCTCCGCAGCGCTGGCCGATCTGATCGCGGAGGGCAATTCGCCGCTGCCGGAGCGCATCGTCTTCGTCGTCGGGCCCGAAGGCGGCATCAGCGACGGCGAACTCGCAGCCCTGACCGGCCGTGGAGCGAGACCGGTGCTGCTGGGACCGACGATCCTGCGTTCGTCATCGGCAGGACCCGCCGGTCTCGTCCTGGCCCAGAATTCATTGGGCCGTTGGTGAGACACCGGACTAGGATGGAAGCACACTCTGGCGCCGCCGGTGACGGTGCGCCCACTTGCAAAGGAACATTCTGGACATCACCCCACCGAACCCGAACGCCATGAACCCCACCGACTCGGACGCCGCCGCACCCGGCGACGGTGCCGCGGGCAATGATGCCGTGACGGACACACGCGACGCCGAACGTGACACCGTGCGGCTGGTCATCCCGGACTCCATCGACCTCGTCGCCTTCTTCGGCCCCGGAGAGTCGAATCTGCGCGCCCTGGAGAAGACCTTCGACGACCTCGACATCCACGTCCGGGCCAATCAGGTCCAGGTCACCGGTGACCCCCAGCGCGTCGAAGCCTTCGTCAGCGTCATCGGGGAACTCAAGAAGCTGCACACGGCCGGCCATCGCATCAACGAAGAGACGATCGAGAGGGTCACGACGTTCTCCTCCGAGGGCGCGGCCGCCTCGGCGGTGCTCGGCACGAACATCCTGTCCACCAGGGGAAAGTCGATCCGTCCGAAGACGATGGGCCAGCACGACTACGTCAGGGCCATCCGCAACCACACGATCACCTTCGGCATCGGTCCGGCCGGAACCGGCAAGACCTACCTGGCGATGGCGATGGCCGTCAACGCCCTCCAGCACAAAGAGGTCTCGCGGATCATCCTCACCCGGCCTGCCGTCGAAGCCGGCGAATCCCTGGGCTATCTGCCCGGCACGCTCAATGACAAGATCGACCCGTATGTGCGTCCGCTCTATGACGCCCTCCACGACATGGTCGACCCCGAGTCGATCCCGCTGCTCATCGAGACCGGCACGATCGAGGTCGCTCCCTTGGCCTATATGCGCGGGCGCACCCTCAACGACGCCTTCATCATCCTCGACGAAGCCCAGAACACGACGGCCGAGCAGATGAAGATGTTCCTCACCCGCCTCGGCTTCGGATCGCGCATGGTCGTCACCGGTGACATCTCTCAGATCGACCTGCCGGGCAAGACCCGCAGCGGACTCAAGGTCGTCCGCGACATCCTCGACGGGATCGATGACCTGCAGTTCTGCGAACTGGGCAGCAAGGACGTCGTCCGGCATTCGCTGGTGACGAAGATCGTCGAAGCCTACGACCTGTGGGGGAGTGCCGAATGAACACCGAGATCCTCAATGAGACCGACGCCGAGGTGGACCTCGACGAAGTCGTGGCCCTGACCGAATACTTGGGCACTGCCCTGCACATGCACCCGGGGGCGGAGCTGGCCGTGACGATGGTCGATTCGGCGGCGATGTCCGAACTCCACGTGACCTGGATGGATCTCGAGGGGCCGACCGACGTCATGTCCTTTCCCATGGATCAGCTCCACCGTGGTGAGCCGGGGACGCCGACCGAAGGCCAGATGGGCGATATCATCATCTGTCCCGACGTCGCCGAAGCCCAGGCTCGGGCGGCCGGTCATTCGACGATGGACGAGATCCTGCTGCTGACCGTCCACGGTTTCCTCCACCTGCTCGGCTACGACCATGGTCAGCCCGAGGAGCGCGAGGAGATGTTCGCCCTCCAGCGGCATCTGCTGCTGACCTTCTTCGCAGCCCGCTACGACGGCCGCACCGACATTCCCACCCCCACCGAGGTCTGATCGTGTTCATGTTCTTCCTCGGTGCGGCACTGTGCCTCATCATCGCGGCCACCCTGTCTGCCGTGGATGCCGCTCTGCTCAACGTCTCCCACCATGCTGTCGAGGAGGCGAAGGAGGACGGCAAACGCTCGGCTGTGCGCGTGGAGCGGATCCTCGCGGACCTGCCGACGAACATCAACGTCATCATCTTCGTCCGCAACTTCCTCGAAGCACTCGCCACGGTCTTCATCGCGCTGGCCTATGACTCCTACTACTCCGTGGGTCCGCTCATGGTCTTCCTGACGGTGATCACCGCCTCGGTGGCGGTCTTCATCATCGCCGGAGTCTCCCCGCGCACGATCGGCAAACGCCGGTCCCTGGCCGTGAGCCTCAACCTCAGCTGGGTCGTGCGCATCGTCCTCGTCGCGCTCAAACCGCTGGCTCGCATCCTCGTCGTGCTCGGCAATCTGCTCACCCCGGACAAGGTGTACAAGGACGGTCCGTTCGTGACCTCCGAACAGCTGCGCGACCTCGTCGAGCGTGCCAGCGAATCCGACATCATCGAAGACGGCGAACGCGAGATGATCCAGTCCGTGTTCAATCTCTCGGACACCTCGGCGAACGAGGTCATGGTGCCGCGCACCGACCTCATCACCGTCGATGCCGACGTCAGCCTGCAGAAGACGATGAATCTGTTCTTCCGCTCCGGCTTCTCCCGGATCCCTGTCTGCGGGGAGGATCTCGACGACGTCCGCGGAGTCGCCTACCTCAAGGACGTCGCCCGGCGTCTCCACCTCCATCCCGAGGAGGCCGAACGGCCCGTGGGCAACCTGGCCCGCACCGTCCTGTTCGTCCCGGAGACGAAGCCGGCCGATGACCTGCTGCGGCAGATGCAGCTGGACTCGACGCATCTGGCGATCCTCATCGACGAATACGGCGGCACCGCCGGGCTGGTGACCATCGAAGACATCGTCGAGGAGATCGTCGGCGAGATCGAAGACGAATACGACAACGGCGATGACGAACTCGTTGAAGGCGACGACGGATCATTCATCATCAGCACCCGCATGTCGATCTCCGACTTCGCCGACTATTTCGATGTGCGCATCGACGAGGATGACGTCAACAGCGTCGGCGGACTGCTCTCGAAGCTCATCGACCGGGTGCCCATCGACGGCTCGCATGCATCGATCGAAGGCCTCGAGATCGAAGCCATGGAGGGTCAGGGCCGCCGCCATCGGATCACCCACGTGCGGGTCACCCGCACCCACGAGGACAGCAGAGACGACGCACAGACCGCCGCAGCCGGTGGTTCGGGGACGCAGGAAGAGGACTGAGATGGAATTTCGCACCGACTACCCCGAGGACTACCGGGCGGGCTTCGCCTGCTTCGTGGGACGGCCCAATACGGGCAAATCGACGCTGACGAACGCCCTTGTGGGCGAGAAGGTCGCGATCACCTCGGCCAAACCTCAGACGACCCGTCACACGATCCGCGGAGTCGTTCACAAGGACGATCACCAGCTCATCCTCATCGACACCCCCGGACTGCACAAACCGCGCACCCTCCTGGGGTCACGACTCAATGATCTTGTGGCGTCCACGCTGGGGGAGGTCGACGTCATCGGCTTCTGCCTGCCCGCCGATGAGCCGATCGGTCCCGGTGACCGCTATATCGCCTCCCAGCTGGCGCTGCTGGACGGGCGGACCCCGATCGTGGCGCTCGTGACGAAGGTCGACCGGGTGCCCAAGGACAAGATCGCCGAGGCGCTGCTGGCCGTCGGCGAGCTCGCCGACTTCGCCGATGTCGTGCCCGTCTCCGCCGTTGAGGACTTCCAGGTCGACACCGTCGATTCGGTGCTCGCGGCACACCTGCCGAAATCTCCTCCGCTCTATCCCGACGGTGACCTCACGGATGAGCCGGAGGAGAAGATGATCGCCGAGCTCGTCCGCGAGGCCGCCCTCGAAGGTGTGCGGGACGAACTGCCGCATTCCCTGGCTGTGCAGGTCGAGGAGATGTACCCGCGGGAAGGCCGCAGCGAGGACAATCCGCTGTGGAACGTCCACGTCAACCTCTATGTCGAACGTCCCAGCCAGAAGGCCATCATCATCGGCAAGGGCGGCAGCCGGCTCAAAGCGATCGGCTCGGAGTCCCGCCAGGGCATCGAACGGCTGCTCGGCACGAAGGTCTACCTCGACCTGCACGTCAAGGTGGCCAAGGACTGGCAGCGCGATCCGAAGCAGCTCGGCCGCCTCGGCTTCGACTTCAACAACTGAGCCTGTCAAGCCTGTCGCCGATGGCGGGGTGTACCGCGCGTTGTCTGTCAGTTGTCAGGTGGCGGAATCCGCGCCGGTCCGCGCTCTGTGATGGACGCCACCTCGTGTCGGCCGAGTTGAACCGGGCACTCGGGCCTGCCTTAGACTAGGCCGAGTGAATGCCGAGCAGACTCTGGTCGCACTGAGCGACCGATCCCCACAGGTTGCCCCCGAAGAGCTCATCGCAGGTCTCGTGCCGCCGCCGCAGTTCGAAGACGTATCCTTCGACAGCTACCGTACCGACCCGGCCGAGCCGTCGCAGGAAGAGGCGAGGAACAAGCTGCGGGAATTCACCGAGCGCTCGACCGGCCAGGGATTCTTCGGCAAGCTGTTCTCGAAGGGCAAGTCCGGCGCCAAGGGCGTCTACCTCGATGGCGGCTACGGCGTCGGCAAGACTCATCTGCTGGCTTCTGCCTGGCACGCCAATGACAAGCCTGCAACCTTCGGCACCTTCGTCGAATACACGAATCTCGTCGGAGCCTTGGGCTTCGCCCGGGCCCGCGACGATCTGTCGACGATGAAGCTCGTGTGCGTCGACGAATTCGAACTCGACGACCCCGGCGACACCGTGCTCATGTCACGGCTGATGCGCGAGCTCACCGACGCCGGGGTGAAGATCATCGCGACGTCGAACACTCTGCCCGGATCTCTGGGGGAGGGGCGCTTCGCCGCTCAGGACTTCCTGCGCGAGATCCAGGCGCTGGCCGATCAGTTCGAGGTCTACCGCATCGACGGCAAGGACTACCGTGCCCGTGAGCTCACCGCTCCGGCCGATCCGCTGTCGGAGTCCGAACTCGACGCGGCTGCGAGCCGGCTCGACGGGGTCGTCGCCCGCGACGACTTCTCTCAGCTGCTCAGCCACCTGTCCACCGTCCATCCCTCGCGCTACGGGCGGATGGTCGACGGCGTCGACGCGGCTGTGTGGGAAAACGTTCGCACCATCGACAACGAGAGCGTGGCACTGCGATTCGTCGCGCTCGTCGACCGGCTCTACGATCGCAATGTGCCGATCCTCAACTCCGGTGCGGCCCTCGACAAGGTCTTCACCGACGAGTCGCTGGCCGGCGGGTACAAGAAGAAGTACATGCGCTGCCTCTCACGCCTGACCGCACTGTCGTCCTGAGCCCGTATCGGGGTCCTTCCCCGAACCGGACCGGGGTCCGGCCCGACGAGCGACGCCCGTGAGACCTCCGAACGAGGTCTCACGGGCGTCGTTGTCATCAGCTCAGGCCGATCGCATCGAAGATGCGCAGGTCCGGGACCCAATCGGGCAGACCGGTGAGTCGGAGGGTCAACCACACGACGGCGGTCACGAACGCTGCCGTCACCGCGCCGACGGTCCAGCGCACCCACAGACTCTGCGCCATGATCCAGTGGGTCCACCGTTCGACGTTCACGCGCACGAAGTGCAGCAGCCGCCGAGCCCAGTGGAACTCGCTGGAGATGATGAACAAGCCGATGATGACGATGAGCCAGCCCGGCCCGGGCAGCGGAACGAGAACGAGTCCGATGAGCACGATGAGTGTGCCGAGGCCACCGACGATGCTGCGATACAGCCGTGCCGTGTGCGGATTGGCCAGCACTGTGCGGCGCCACCGGAGGAAGCCCAAACGCAGCTTGCGCCACGGTCGGGGACCTTGCCGGTGGTGGCGTGACAACCAGCCTTTGGGGCGGGTCTGCGGACTCTCTGCGTTCACCCCACCACTATAGGATGGTGACCCTGAAAGCTTGATCGACGGGTGTGACCACGATCACCCGATTCTGATTTTGCGTAAGCCGCCACCTGCGTATAGAGTTATATCTCGTTGCCAGGGAAACCGGGCAGCGAGAAATGCGGATGTGGCTCAGTTGGTAGAGCATCACCTTGCCAAGGTGAGGGTCGCGGGTTCGAGTCCCGTCATCCGCTCGGAGGCGTCATGGCACTGCCTTGGCGGTGGCGTGGCCGAGAGGCGAGGCAGCGGCCTGCAAAGCCGTATACACGGGTTCGAATCCCGTCGCCACCTCGGATGACCGGCAGAAATGTCGGTTGACCAGCGCGATTGGCGCAGCGGTAGCGCGCTTCCTTCACACGGAAGAGGTCACTGGTTCGATCCCAGTATCGCGCACAGGGACCCTCGGGTTCCGGTGCAACAAATGAATAGAGCGCGATTGGCGCAGCGGTAGCGCGCTTCCCTGACACGGAAGAGGTCACTGGTTCGATCCCAGTATCGCGCACAGAAGGAGCCCCGAGTGATCCACTCGGGGCTTCGTGCATTCACGCTCGGGCAGGTGTCTGTCTATGAGGCGCTTTTTCGCAATAGCTCACTTTTGGGTGAATAGCCCATGTTTGAAACAGGGCTGTTCACTCTAAAGTGGGCTGAACCCGCGAGGTATGGCTGCGGCCGCCAGCGGCGGGGAAGCGCGATGGTGGGCACGGCGAGGCAGTGGCTCCCGAGGTTCATGGTGCTGATGTGGATAGTGTGCGTTTCGTTCACTATGTTCCAGGACTGAAACGCGGTCAGCATGCTGTAACAAAGGGGTTTGCTAGTACGCTGGGTGTTGTACTAAACGACGATGACTTCGGAGCACCTATGTCTACTCCTCAGAACCCGTACGGTTCGGGTGACGGTTCGCCCAACGACCCCAACGGGCAGAACCCGAACAACCAGCCGCCGAATGCCCCCAACTACGGCAGCGATCAGAACGTCGGTCAGCAGCCCGGACAGTCGGGCTCGGGGCAGTCCGGGCAGCCGTACGGCTCGGCGGGCAGCCAGCCCTACGGCTCGCAGCCGAACTACGGCCAGGGCGGCAACGACGGCTCGCAGCAGTACGGGCAGCAGGCTCCCCAGTACGGTTCGCAGCCCAACTACGGTGCGTCGAACGACCAGAATCAGTATGGCCAGAACCAGTACGGTCAGGACCCGAACAACCAGTACGGCCAGGGTCAGGACGACCAGAACCCGTATGGCGGCAATCAGTACGGTCAGAACCCCTATGACGCCAACGCGCAGTACGATGCCAACCAGTACGGTCAGCAGCCGGCCTACGTGGGTGCAGACGGTTCCTCCGATCAGTTCATCCCGGCCAACCCGAACGCCGCCTACGGTCAGTACCCATCTGGCAGCGGCGGGAACACGTCGAAGAACATCTGGGGCATCCTCGCTCTGATCGGCGGCATCGTCGGTATTCTCACCTCCGGACTCATCATCGGCGGACTGCTCGGCATTGCGGCGGTCATCTTCGGATTCATAGCGCTTTCCGCGATCAAAAAGGGGCTTGCGTCAAACAAGGGACTGAGCATTACCGGTCTCATCCTCGGATTCGTTGCAATCCTCGCCACGATCATTGCCGTGATCGTCTACTTTGCGCTCGGAATCGGATTCATATCCGCCGTCGACCAAGCCTCGAGTCAGTCTCCGACATCGGCTCCGAGCCAGGGGGCCGGACAGGATCCCAGCCAGGGCTCCGACGGCTCGGATGGAGGCGACGCCGCACCCGCTCAGGGCGGAGAGGTCGAGATCGGCACCGACGTCACTGCACAGATCAACGTCCGCGAGGGCACCGCAGGCGAGTACGCCTCAGGCGCCGAATCGACCAATGGTGAGATCGCCATCGTGACGATGACCGTGAAGAACAACTCGAATTCCGACCTGGAGATGACTCTCACGAACCTGTCCGCCAACGACGGCGGCAGCACGGAATACGACGACGTCTTCGACGGCGGAAACTACAAGGGCTCCCTGGCCTTCACCGATCCGGTTCCCGCCGGCGGCGAAACGACCTATGAATTCGCCTTCGCTGTCCCCAAGGCCGAAATCGATGGGATGCACCTCAAGCTCGAACTCGTCGACGACCTCGGCAAGGGCAAGGACTTCGAGTTCTACAAGCAGTGACACTCTGTTTCCCGAGGTGACAGGGCCCAGACGGTCCTGAACGCTCGGCTGCAGGGGTCGCCGGACTCAGTGTGGGTGGCAGTCTTCGGACTGTCACCCAACTGATTTGTCGCAACCGAATTGGTACTAGAATCTGAGGGTGAGTCGCCCACCGAACGGGCTGGAAGAATGAACACGGAACGAACGGAGAAATCAGTGGCAGACAGCATTGACTGCGCGGGCGAAAGCATTCCTTTCACAGAGGGGCTGACCGGAACGGAGATCTTCTCCACCGACCGCACGGTCGTTGCCATGTGGCTGAACGGCGAACCCGCCGACCTCAGCCGCGAGCTGCAGGCAGGCGATCGGATCGCCCCGATCACCATCGACTCCGATGCCGGACTCGATATCCTGCGCCACTCGACCGGTCACGTCACCGCTCAGGCCGTTCAGGAGCTCTTCCCGGGAACCAAACTCGGCATCGGTCCCTACATCACCGACGGCTACTACTTCGACTTCGACGTCGCCGAGCCCTTCACCCCTGAGGATCTCAAGGCGATTCAGAAGAAGGCCGCCCAGATCGTCAAGTCCGGCCAGACCTTCAACCGCGTCGTCGTCACCGAGGACGAGGCACGGGAGCGGATGGCGAACGAGCCGTTCAAGCTCGAGCTCATCGACGACAAAGGCAACGGCGGCGACGAAGAGACCTCCGTGGAGGTCGGCGGCGGTGAACTCACCGTCTACGAGAACGTCGACCGCAAGGGGGAAGTCGTGTGGCAGGACCTGTGCCGCGGTCCCCATCTGCCCAACACCAAGCTCATCGGCAACGGCTTCGCCATCACCCGATCCTCGGCCGCCTACTGGCGCGGCGACCAGGCGAATGCGAGCCTGCAGCGTGTCTACGGCACCGCCTGGGCTTCGAAGGACGACCTCAAGGCCTACCAGGACCGCATTGCCGAGGCCGAACGTCGCGACCATCGCAAACTCGGCGCCGAAATGGACCTGTTCTCCTTCCCCGAGGAGCTCGGCTCCGGTCTGCCCGTCTTCCACCCCAAGGGCGGCGTCATCAAACGGGAGATGGAGGACTACGTCCGCGCGCGTCACATCGCTGAGGGCTTCGAATACGTCGGCACCCCGCACATCTCGAAAGAGACCCTCTACTACACGTCGGGCCACCTGCCTTACTACGGCGAGAACATGTTCCCGGCGATGTCGGTCGACGAGGTCCGCGACGAGTCCGACCAGGTCGTTAAGGAGGGCACACCGTACCGGCTCAAGGCCATGAACTGCCCGATGCACAACCTCATCTTCCGGTCCCGCGGCCGGTCCTATCGAGACCTGCCCCTGCGCCTGTTCGAGTTCGGCACCGTCTACCGCGATGAGGCCTCCGGTGTCATCCACGGCCTCACTCGCGTCCGCGCCCTGACCCAGGACGATTCGCACTCCTACGTCGCCCAGGAAGACGCCGGGAAGGAGATCCGCCATCTGCTGGGCTTCGTGCTCAGCCTCCTGCGCGACTTCGGCCTCGACGACTTCTACCTCGAGCTCTCCACCCGCGATGAGGACGGGAAGAAGGCGGATAAGTTCATCGGCTCCGACGAACAGTGGGCCGAAGCCACCAGCGTGCTCGAGGAGGTCGCCCAGGAGACCGGACTCGAACTCGTCCCCGATCCGGGCGGCGCGGCCTTCTACGGCCCGAAGATCTCCGTCCAGGCCCGCGACGCCATCGGCCGCACCTGGCAGATGTCGACCGTCCAGCTCGACTTCAACCAGCCCGAGCGCTTCGGACTCGAATACGTCGCCGCCGACGGCTCCCGCAGACAGCCGGTGATGATCCACTCCGCGAAGTTCGGCTCCATCGAACGCTTCCTCGGCGTGCTCACCGAACACTACGCCGGAGCCTTCCCCGTGTGGCTGGCGCCCGTGCAGGTGACCTGCATCCCCGTGGCCGATGAGTTCAACGACTACCTCGCCGAGGTGGCCGACCAGCTGCGTGCCGCCGGAGTCCGGGTCGAGATCGACGACAGCGACGACCGGTTCCCGAAGAAGATCCGCAACGCGTCGAAGTCGAAGGTGCCCTTCACTCTCATCGCCGGAGGAGAGGACCGCGACGCCGGTGCCGTGTCCTTCCGCTTCCGCAGCGGTGAACAGGAGAACGGCGTGCCCGTCGCCGAGGCGGTGCGACGGATCCTCGACACGATCGAGACCAAGGCCCAGGTATGAGCGGAGGCGACGAGGACCGAACCGCTCAGGATCACTCGGGCGGCCGCCTCGGTGAGGGAATTCCCTGCGCCGAGGCCGCCGCCGGGTTCCCCGGGGAACCCGACGGATTCCAACGCCTGTGGACCCCGCACCGGATGGTCTACATCGACGGTCAGGACAAACCCAAGGACGATCGAGCCGACGAATGTCCGTTCTGCACGGCACCGTCGAAGACCGACGCGGACGGACTCATCGTCGCCCGCGGTCAGCACGTGTACGCGGTGCTCAACCTCTACCCGTACAACCCGGGCCATCTGCTCATCTGCCCCTACCGTCATGTCGCCGACTACACGGACCTGAGCCAAGACGAGACCGTCGAACTCGCCGGTTTCACGCAGCAGGCGATGCGCGTGATCCGGGCCGTGTCCGGACCCCACGGTTTCAACCTGGGCATGAATCAGGGACCGGTGGCCGGCGCGGGAATCGCCGCCCACCTGCACCAGCACGTCGTCCCGCGCTGGGGCGGAGACGCGAACTTCCTGCCCGTGATCGCTCAGACCAAGGCCCTGCCGCAGGTGCACGCCGATGTGCAGGCACGGCTGCAAAAGGAATGGAACAGATGAATCCTGAAGACCTCGGCACCCTCGCCGAGTACTCCTCGCCCATGCTGCGCGGCAGCGACACCGTCATCACGATCCGGCGACCCGACCTCGAGACCAACAGCTACCTCGCCCAGCTGTTCGCCTTCAGTGGCGACCGCTCCAGACGGCTGACACACTCTTGGTCGGACTCGGACCCGCAGTGCGTCCCGAACTGGTCGGGATATCTGAGCGCGGAGAACAAGGCCGCCCCGCAGCTCTACGTCGGCGACAGCCTGGAGACGGCACACCAGATCACGGACAACCACCTCGGGGTGTCCGAATTCGCTCTCGACGACTCCAGCGCCAGGGCGCTCTACGTCGCCCGTGTCGCCGAACCCGGCCGGTACGGCCTCGACGAGGCCGTTCCGGCGTCCGAAGAGGCCCCACGCCGGATCACCACGGCGTCCTACCTGGCCAACGGACTCGGCTATACGAATGACCGCCCGGCCCGTGCCTTCCTCGTCGACCTCGCCGAACCCGGACTCGGCACCGTCGGCCTGCGGGGGGCCTCCGAGGTCCCGCTGTCGACGCTGCTGACCACTCCGGACACCGACGTCCACGACCCCCAGTTCTCCCCGGGCGGTCACTGGGCGAGCGTGATCGCGGCAGCCGAACCCGATCGGGGCCGACCCGACCTGCGCAGCACCGTGTGGCTGCTCGGCCGCGAGGAGTCGCACCCGCTCGACCTGCCGCCGATGAGTCTGAGTCTGCACGTGTGGATCGACACCGAACGGGTGCTGCTGCTCGGCAACGCTCTGATCCGGGACGAACTCGACTTCGTCGGGCAGATGCCCGGACTCTTCCTCCACGACATGACGACCGGCTCCACGAGGCGGCTGACCGACCCGGAGACCGTGGCCCTGGCACCGATCCGGCCGCAGATCCACGGGGGAGCGGTCGTCGCCGCCGTCGACACCGACGGAGCCACCCGGATCGTTCGCATCGGCCTCGACGCCGCACAGGTCGCCCTCGACGACCTCGACTTCCTCACCGACGACACCACCGTCGTCAACGGCTTCGACCTCGACGAGGAGACCCTCGTCTTCACCGGATCGACTCCACGCTCTCCGGCCGTCCTCGGCCGGATCGGTCTCGACGCCCGCGCGGACTCCGGGGCCGCCTCGGTGACGGGTGAGACGGTCATCGTCAAGGAGCATCCGGCACCGGCGAACTCCGTCGAACCCCAGGTGCTGCGGGTGCCAGGCGTTTCCGGGACGATCACCGGCTGGCTGGCCAAACCGCACGGGGAGGGACCCTTCCCCGTCATCCTCAACATCCACGGCGGGCCCTTCGCCCAGTACACGCATTCGTGGTTCGACGAGACCCAGGTGCTCACCTCCGCAGGATATGCCGTCGTGTATTCGAACCCGCGCGGATCCGGCGGCCGCACCCGCAGCTGGGGGACCGCCGTCCAAGGCGATATGGCGGCTCCGGCGATGGCCGATGTGCTCGCCGTCCTCGACCACGCCCTCGAATCCGATCCCACCCTCGACCGCAGCCGGCTGGGCATCCAGGGCGGATCGTATGGGGGATATCTCACAGCGATGACGATCGCCGCGGACCATCGCTTCGACGCAGCCGTCGTCGAACGCGGCTACCTCGATCCCGACAGCTTCGTCGGGACCTCCGACATCGGGCGCTTCTTCACCGAGGAGTACACGAGCCGCAGCCGAGAGGCCATCGCGGCCCAATCGCCCCTGGCCCACGCCCCACAGGTCGGCACACCGACTCTGGTGATGCATTCGGAACTCGATCTGCGCTGCCCGCTGGAACAGGCACAGCAGTACTACGCGGCCCTGCAGCGAGCCGGAGTCGACACCGAGATGCTCATCTTCCCCGGCGAGAACCACGAACTCTCCCGGGCTGGGCAGCCCCGCCACCGCAGGCAGCGTTTCGAAGCCATCCTCGACTGGTGGGACCGGCACCTCAGCGGCGGGGAGCGGACCCGGCCGGAGGGTGAGCGACATCGCTCGGGCGAGGCTGATCCTGGTGCCGCCTCTGCGGCCGACTCCGCCTCATGAGCGTCGAGTTGGTGGGGAACGCGCAGAGCCGATATCGTTCTCTGGGCCGCTGTCGTGCTCTTGCCGAAATCCCCCAGCGTCATTATTCTGCAAACACTTGCCTCCCTTCGCCGCCGACCACTGGAGAAACATGAAACCTCGTAAAGCCTCACGGGTCGTTTTACTCAATGAGCGCGACGAGGTCCTCCTGATCCGGGCCCAAGACCTGCTGACCCCCAGCCACCAGTGGTGGATGACCTGCGGTGGAGGTTCCGAACTCGGCGAATCGGCCGCGCAGACGGCGGCACGGGAACTGGCGGAGGAGACCGGGATCGAATGCGAACCCCACGAACTCATCGGCCCCTTGGCCACTCGTGACGAGGTCTTCGAATTCACGGAGAAGTCACTGCGCCAGGTCGAAACCTATTTCGCCTTCCGCACCACCGAGGACATCGAACTCGAAGACGCGGTCTGGACGGACATCGAGAAACGCAGCCTGCTCGAATTCCGCTGGTGGACCCGGGAGGAGCTCCTGGCCACGACGGAGACGATCTATCCGAAGAATCTGCTCGGCCTCATCGACCTGGCCACCGCCGGGTCCATTCCCGACGTGCCGCTGGTCATCGACTGAACCCGCGACTGCGCACCGAGGCGAGTCCGCACGGAGTCGCCGACGTGAGGCGGCACGGAATCGCCTCCGGTCGTCTGCATGGGTCCGGGCGATCAGCGTATAGAATTGAGAGGCTGTAACTACAGGAAGGAACACCAGTGTCAGGTCATTCCAAATGGGCAACGACTAAACACAAGAAGGCTGCCATCGATGCCAAGCGCGGCAAACTCTTTGCCAAGCTGATCAAGAACATCGAGGTTGCCGCTCGCAACGGTGGACCCGACCCCGACGGCAACCCGACGCTGTTCGATGCGATCCAGAAGGCGAAGAAGAACTCGGTGCCCGCCGACAACATCACCCGCGCGGTCAAGCGCGGCGGCGGTCTCGACGGCTCCGGAGTCAACTACGAGACGATCATGTACGAAGGCTACGCCGCCGGCGGTGTGGCTCTGCTCATCGAATGTCTCACCGACAACCGCAACCGTGCCGCCTCCGAGGTGCGCGTGGCCGTGACCCGCAACGGCGGGTCGATGGCCGATCCCGGTTCGGTGACGTACAACTTCAACCGCAAGGGCGTCATCACCGTGGGCGCCGAGGAGACCGACGAAGAGGCCATCCTGCTGGCGACCATGGACGCCGGGGCCGAAGAGGTCAAGGAAGTCGGCGAGAAGTTCGAGATCATCTGCGAGGCCACCGACCTCGTGGCCGTGCGCACCGCGCTCGTCGACGCCGGGATCGACTACGACTCGGCCGAAGCCTCCTTCGTGCCCGAGCTCGAGGTCAGCCTCGACGCGGAGACCGCGCAGAAGGTCTTCTCCCTCATCGACGCGCTCGAAGACAGCGACGAAGTGCAGAACGTCTACTCGAACGCCGATGTCAGCGATGAGGTCCTCGCCGAACTCGATGCCTGATGCGCATCCTCGGTGTTGACCCCGGACTGACCCGGTGCGGGCTCGGTGTCATCGACACCCTGCCCGCTCGGAAGGCGACGATGGTCGCCGTCGACGTCCTGCGGACGCCCTCGGCTGATTCCGTCGACCTGCGGCTCGGTGCCATCGCCGAGGCGTTCGACACCTGGTTGGACACGTACCGTCCCGATGTCGTCGCCATCGAACGCGTCTTTGCCCGCAATGATGTGTCCACGATCATGGGCACCGCCCAGGCATCGGGACTGACGATGGGGCTGGCCGCCCGCCGCGGACTGCCCGTGGCCATGCACACCCCGTCCGAGGTCAAGGCCGCGATCACCGGTTCGGGACGTGCGGACAAGAAGCAGGTCACCTCGATGGTGACACGGATCCTCGGGCTCGAGGCACCGCCGAAGCCCGCCGACGCCGCCGACGCCCTGGCGATCGCGATCTGCCATTCCTGGCGCGGGGCGCTGGCGGCCCAATCGACGCCGGGGAAGAACAAGGACCTCACCGAACGCAAGTCCCGCGGTCGGCAGGGCAGCGGACTGACGAAGGCCCAGCAGCAGTGGGCCGAGGCCATGCGGCGCGCCAAGTGAGCATGGGGGAGCGGGTGCCTGCTAACCTGGATTCGTACACGTGTTCCCCTAAGAAAGGCTGTCCGTGATCAGTTTCCTCAGCGGTACGGTGCAACGGATCGCAGCTGACCACCTCGTCGTTCTCACCTACGGTGTCGGCCGGAAGGTCCACGTCACCCCCGACACCCTGGCCGGCACCCGGCACGGCGTCGAGATCGAACTGGTCACCAGCCTCGTGGTGCGCGAAGACTCGATGACGCTGTTCGGCTTCACCACCGAAGACGAGAACCATACCTTCGAAGTGCTGCTGTCGATCTCCGGAATCGGCCCGCGCCTGGCGATGGCGATCCTGTCGGTGATGGGACCCGACGAACTCGCTGCCGCGATCACGAATCAGGACGCCAATGCGCTCACCCGCGTGCCCGGAATCGGGAAGAAGGGCGCCTCACGCATCATCCTCGAACTCGAGAACAAGCTGCCGAAGCTCACCGCTGCCGCTCCCGGGCCGACCCTGTCATTCGGCGGTGGGAACCAGCAGGTCGTCGACGCCCTCGTGGGACTGGGGTGGAAGGAAGCGCAGGCCGAGGAGGTCGTCGCCGAGGTCGTCAAGGAGACCGGTGCTGACGCCGGCACCTCCGTGATCCTCAAGGCCGCACTGAAGGTCCTGGGTGCGAAGCGATGACGAGCTCCTTCGACCGTGATTCCTACGAGATGGACTTCGGCGATCAGGACCTGACGGGAGCCGAACAGGAGAGGCTCGTCTCCGGACGCGCCGAGACGGCCGAGCGCGATGCCGAGGCGGCGCTGCGCCCGAAGGGCCTGGCCGACTTCATCGGCCAGCCGCAGGTGCGTGAGCAGCTCTCCCTCGTCCTCGACGCCGCGAAGGCCAGGCAGAAGGCTCCCGACCATGTGCTGCTCTCCGGTCCTCCCGGGCTCGGCAAGACCACTCTGGCGATGATCATCGCCCATGAGATGAACGCGAGCCTGCGGGTGACCTCCGGCCCTGCCGTCCAGCATGCCGGCGACCTCGCAGCGATCCTGTCCTCCCTCGAGGAAGGCGAAGTCCTCTTCATCGATGAGATCCACCGGATGGCCCGTGCCGCGGAGGAGATGCTCTATGTGGCGATGGAGGACTTCCGAGTCGATGTCATCGTCGGCAAAGGACCCGGCGCGACCGCCATCCCGCTCGATCTCCCGCAGTTCACTCTCGTCGGCGCCACGACCCGGTCCGGTCTGCTTCCGGCGCCGCTGCGCGACCGCTTCGGCTTCACCGCCCTGCTCGACTTCTATTCGAGCGCCGACCTGCTCACGGTTCTCAGGCGTTCGGCCCGGATGCTCGGCATCGAATCCGAGCTCGCCGGGCTCGAAGAGATCTCCACACGTTCGCGGGGCACCCCGCGAATCGCGAATCGACTGCTGCGCCGCGTCCGCGACTGGGCACAGGTGCGCGGGAGCGGAATCATCGACGAGGAAGCCGCCACCAACGCCCTGCGCGTCTACGAGGTCGACGAACTCGGTCTCGACCGACTCGACCGCTCGGTTCTGCAGGTACTGTGCCAGCGCTTCGGCGGAGGCCCGGTCGGGCTGGGAACGCTCGCTGTCTCCGTGGGCGAAGAAGCCGACACCGTCGAAACCGTGTCCGAGCCGTACCTCGTGCGGGAAGGGCTGATCAGCCGCACCCCACGGGGACGGGTGGCCACCTCGGCCGCCTGGAATCACCTGAAAATGCAGATCCCAGCAAACTATGAGTTCTGAACCGCGCATTTGAGTTCGCGATGAGAGGTGAGGACGAACTAAGCTGGTTCACTGATTCATTCATATGAAAGGCTGATATCTGTGGATTTGCTGATCCCTCTTGCGCTTGCCGCGCTGCTGATCTTTTTCCTGTTCAATTCTCGGCGTAAGCAGAAAGCGCGTGCGGAGCAGATCAAATCGGGTCTCGTGCCCGGCGCAACCGTGATGACGACCTTCGGTGTCTTCGGCACCGTGCTCTCCATCGACGAAGAGAACAACCAGGTGACCATCGAATCGGGACCAGGTACGGTCCTGCGCGTGCACCGCCAGGCGATCGGCCAGATCGAGAACAACCAGGCCGCAGCGCCGGTCGACGCGCCCGCCGCCGACGCCCCCGCCGCTGATGCCGATGTCGATGCCGCCGCCGATGACGAGAAGCCGGCCATCACCGATGCTGAGCTCGACGCCATGAACGAACGCAAGCGCGCCGAGAAGGACACGGCGGATGACGAGGCTGCTGAGGACATCAGCACTGAGGAATCTGCTGCGGAGACCGAGGACGTCGACGCTGAGGCCGCAGAGACTGATGCCGATTCCGCCGCCACGGATGACGCTTCCACGGATTCGACGGACTCGGATACCGACAAGAAGAACTGATCCGTTCTCGCCCTCTGCTCCCGACTGAAAGCTGAAAAGTGTCCGATATCGAAGAAAAACCACGCCCTGGTTTGCGCTTCCTGTGGCTGGCCATCATCACTGTGGCCCTGGCCGCAATCATCGCCGGCGGGGTCATCTGGTCGAATGCCACGACGACTCCGAAGCTCGCGCTCGACCTCGAGGGCGGAACCTCGATCATCCTGGAACCACAGGTGTCCGAGGGCACGGACATCAGCAAGGAGCAGCTCGACCAGGCCGTGGCGATCATCCGTCAGCGCGTCGACTCGACCGGTGTCTCCGAAGCCGAGATCTCGACGCAGGGTGACCGCAACATCGTCGTCAACCTCCCGGGCAACCCCGACGAGGAGACACGCAACCTCGTGCGTTCGTCGGCTCAGCTGGTGTTCCGTCGTGTGGCGCTGGTCGGTGACCCGCGTTCACAGGAGCAGATCCAGAAGGAGCAGGAGAGCAGCGGCGAGGAGTCGGGCGCCGATGACGGGCTGAGCGACGAAGAGCGCAAACGCCTCGAGGACCTCACCGGCGCCGATTCGCAGGGCGACGGGGACGGTGAGGATCAGGCTCCGTCCGGCGGCGGCGATGTCGTCGATGCCGGCGGCTCGGCCACAGAGACGGACGAGGCCTCAGAGACGTCGAAGCCGTCGGAATCGGAGAGCAGCGACGCGGAGGAATCCGACGAGACCAGCGGCTCGAGCGAGGGTTCGAAGGTCACCGACTCGACACCGCGGCCTCTCTTCGATCCCGAGAAGGACGCCTCCGAATGGCAGACCGAAAAGATCATCAAGGAATACTCGGAGCTCGACTGCACGAACAAGAAGAACCGGACGGGCGGCCAACAGCAGCCCTCGGACGAACCGGTCGTCTCGTGCTCGGAAGACGGACAGGCGAAGTACATCCTCGGCCCCGTCGAACTCTCCGGTGATCATCTTGCCGATGCGAACGCAGGCTATGCCGCGGGAGCCAACGGCGTGCAGACCAACACCCCTGCCGTCAACCTCTCCTTCGATTCGACCGGGCGTGAGATCTTCAAACAGATCACCTCGGACATCACCGGCAAGCAGCAGCCGTACAACCAGTTCGCGATCGAGCTCGACGGCCTCGTGCTCTCGGCTCCGTCCTCGAACGCGGTGATCACCGACGGCAACGCTCAGATCACCGGCAATTTCACCCTCGACTCGGCACAGACTCTGGCCAATCAGCTCAAGAACGGTTCACTGCCTCTGAGCTTCCAGGTCCAGAGCGAGGACCAGATCTCACCCACCCTGGGATCGAACTACCTCAAGATCGGTCTGCTCACCGGTTTCGTCGGACTCCTGCTCGTCGTCGTCTACTCGCTGCTGCAGTACCGAGTGCTCGGCCTCGTCACGGTCTCGAGCCTCGTCGTCGCCGGTGTGCTCACCTACCTGCTGCTGTTGCTGGCATCGTGGAGATACGGCTATCGACTGTCACTGGCAGGTGTCGCCGGTATCATCATCGGCATCGGAATGGCCGCGGACTCGTTCATCGTCTACTTCGAACGTGTGCGAGACGAACTGCGCAGCGGGCGCAATCTGCTCTCCGCCGTCGAGGTCGGCTGGAACCGTGCCAAGCGCACGATCTACGCCTCCAAGGCCGTGAACATGCTCGCCGCGGTCATCCTCTACATCCTGGCCGTCGGCTCGGTGCGAGGCTTCGCGTTCACGCTGGGCCTGACCGTGATCATCGACGTGCTCATCGTCTTCCTGTTCACCCACCCGATGCTGCAGTTCCTGGCACGCACGAAGTTCTTCGGCGAGGGGCACCCGATGTCGGGCATGGATCCGCGTCTGCTCGGGGTCAAACCCGCCGCATACCGCGGGGCGCTCAACCTGTCCATCGACGACGACGACAAGTCGCCCGAAGCCAAACGGCGGGAGAAGGCGCGGCTGCGCAAGGCCGGAATGACGGCCGAAGACGGGTCCGACACAACCGCCGCGGCAGCAGCCGCGTCCGAATCGGAGGAGACCTCGTCCGACACGACGAAGGCCGCCAAGCCGAAGACGGCCAAATCGAAAGCGGCCAAATCGAAAGCGGCCAAGACCGCGGCGGGCGGGATGACCATCGCCGAGCGGAAGGCCGCGGCTCGACGTGCAGAGGAAGAAGCTGCCGCCGAGGACTCGGCAGCAGCCGACGGCAAGGAGGATGACAAGTGAAACGGTTCTTTGCCTGGGGCAACCGGCTGCACAGCGGCGAATCATCGATCCCCTTCGTCGGCAAGGCGAAGCTGTGGCTGAGCATCGCCGGTGTCCTCGTCCTCCTGTCTCTGCTCGTCCCGCTCATCTTCGGCTTCAACTTCGGAATCGCGTTCAAGGGCGGTTCGCAGTTCCAGGTCGACCACATCACCGACACGTCGGCGGCCAAGGGCGAAGGCATCATCAACGAGGTGGTCTCCGGTTCCGAGCCGCGCCTGACGCCGACCAGTGACACGGCCGTCCAGATCGAGACCAACCAGCTCACCGATCCGCAGATGCAGGACGTCCGCGACGCCCTCGTGTCCGGATACGACGTGAAGGTCGAAGACGTCACCTCGACGTTCGTCGGTCCCGAATGGGGACAGGACGTGACGTCGAAGATGATCCGTGCGCTCGTCATCTTCGTGGCGATCGCGCTGATCGTCATGGCGCTGTACTTCCGCACCTGGAAGATGTCGGTCGCGGCCATCGTCGGACTCTTCGCCGTGATGATCGTGACCATGGGCATCTACTCGGCCACCGGCTTCGAAGTCACTCCGGAAGCCGTCATCGGTTTCCTCACCGTGCTCAGCTTCTCGCTCTACGACACGGTGGTCGTCTTCGACAAGATCCGAGAGAACACCACGAGGTTCGAAGAGAGGCGGAACCTCAAGTTCTCCGAACTCGTCAACCTCGGTGTGAATCAGACGACCGTGCGTTCGATCAACACATCGGTGGTGTCCGTGCTCCCGATCGCCTCGATCCTCTTCATCGGCGTGTTCCTGCTCGGTGCCGGAACGCTGGTCGATATCTCGCTGTCCCTGTTCATCGGTACTATAGTGGCAGCCGCTTCGACGCTGTTCGTCGCGAGCCCCCTCTACGCCGTCCTCCGGGCGAACGAACCGGCGGTCAAGGCACAGGAGGAGGCCGTGCGTGAACTACGCTTGAAGAACGGGGGCGCAGACGTCCCACCGGTGATTCACGCCGAAGTCTGATTCGGCGAGAGAGGAGATGGTGTGGCATCGTCGGCTGATTCGCGTCGTCCGCGAGGCATCTCCCGCTTAGCCTGGTGGGCGGCCAGGGCGCAGAACAACCCTGGCTACCCGCGAGTGCTCGGCCCGATGATCCGGGCCCTGCAGTCGAACCATCCGAAGGCGGACATCGACCTCGTCGTCCGGGCCTACAAGGTCGCCGAGGAGGCTCACCGCGGGCAGACCCGGAAGTCCGGTGACGCCTATATCACCCATCCCATCGCAGTCGCGACGATCCTCGCGGAGATCGGGATGCTGCCGGTCACGCTCGCCGCCGCACTGCTGCACGACACGGTCGAAGACACCTCGTATTCGCTCGACGAGCTGACCGCGGAATTCGGGTCCGAGGTCGCAGCCATGGTCGACGGTGTGACGAAGCTCGACAAACTCACCTACGGGCAGGCCGCGCAGTCCGAGACCGTGCGCAAGATGATCGTGGCGATGGCCAAGGACATCCGCGTCCTCGTCATCAAGCTCGCGGACCGCCTGCACAATGCACGCACCTGGCGATTCGTCCCGGCCTCGTCGAGCACGAAGAAGGCCCGCGAGACCCTCGACATCTTCGCCCCGCTGGCGCATCGGCTGGGCATGAACACGATCAAATGGGAACTCGAAGACCTGTCCTTCCAGGTCCTCCATCCCAAGGTCTACGACGAAGTGGTCCGACTCGTCGCCGACAGGGCTCCCGAGCGCGAGAAGTACCTGGCCACCGTCTCCGAGGAGCTCCAGGGCGAACTCAAGGAATCCGGGATCGACGCCTCCATCACGGGGCGGCCCAAGCACTACTACTCGATCTATCAGAAGATGGTCGTGCGCGGACACGAGTTCGCCGACATCTACGATCTCGTCGGCGTCCGCGTGCTCGTCGAATCCGTGCGCGAATGCTATGCCACCCTCGGCATCGTCCACGCCCGTTGGAACCCGGTTCCCGGACGGTTCAAGGACTATATCGCCATGCCGAAGTACAACATGTACCAGAGCCTGCACACCACGGTGATCGGTCCGGCCGGCAAACCCGTCGAGATCCAGATCCGGACCCACGAGATGGACCGGCGCGCGGAATTCGGCGTCGCCGCCCACTGGAAGTACAAGGACCTGAATAAGTCCTCGAAGGCCGTGACCTCGAACACCGCGCGTTCTGTGAAAGTCTCCGACGCCGGAGAGGTCGACGACGCCGCGTGGCTGCGACAGCTGCTGGACTGGCAGCGCGAGGTCTCCGATCCCGACGAATTCCTCGACAGCCTCCGCTACGAGGTGAACTCGAAGGAGGTCTACGTCTTCACGCCCAAGGGCGAGGTGATGAGCCTGCCGTCGGGTGCCACCCCCATCGACTTCGCCTATGCCGTGCACACCGAGGTCGGACACAAGACGATGGGCGCGCGAGTCAACGGTCGCCTCGTCGCCTTGGACACGGAGCTGAAGAACGGGGACTCCGTCGAGGTATTCACCTCCAAGGACGAGAACGCCGGCCCCAGCCGTGACTGGCTCGGCTTCGTCAAGAGCCCGCGTGCCCGCAGCAAGATCCGGCAGTGGTTCTCGAAGGAACGACGCGAAGAGGCGATCGAGAACGGCCGCGAACAGCTTGCCCGAGCGATGCGACGCCATACGATCTCAGCGGCCTCGCTGATGAGTCAGGAAGCCCTCCAGGTCGTCGCCACGGAGATGCGGCTGCCCGATGTCAGCGCCCTCTACGCCGCGATCGGCAACGGCGTGTCCTCGGCCCAGCACGTCGTGGATCTGCTTGCCAAGGAAGTCGGGGAGGACGACGACTCGGCGGTGCTGCCGCCGGAGCCGCGCAACCGGACCGGTCAGTCCTCGGGGCATCATTCATCGTCCGAAGGCGTCATCGTCAAAGGCGTCGACGATGTGCTCGTCAAACTCGCCCGCTGCTGCACCCCTGTGCCGGGAGATGAGATCCTCGGTTTCGTCACCCGCGGCTCGGGAGTCTCCGTGCATCGCGTCGACTGCCCTAACGTGACCTCACTCAAACGGGAACCCGAACGTATGGTCGAGGTGTCCTGGGGCGAGAAGACGAGCGGAATCTACCTCGTCCAGATCCAGGTCGAAGCCCTCGACCGTTCCGGTCTGCTCTCCGACATCACGAAGGTGCTCACCGAAACCCATGTGAACATCCTGTCGGCGTCGGTCGGCACCTCCCGGGCCCGGGTGGCCCAGTCGAAGTTCGTCTTCGAGATGAGCGACGCCAGCCATCTGGACACGGTGCTCTCCGCCGTGCGCAAGGTCGAAGGGGTCTTCGACGTCTATCGCATCTCCGGCGGCTGACCCTCCCGGTCCAGGGCCTCGCGCATCTGGGCGACGAACGGGCGGCGGGCCACCTCGGTGAGGTAGTCCCGGAAGCGATCCCGCAGTCCTGCGGGAACCTCCGCGATGATGCCCTTGAGTGCCCGCGGGGACTCGGCCGTGCGGAACCGGAAGTGCGGGAAGAGCAGATCGTAGAGTGTGCGTTCCTCCGTGGTGATGGGCAGCCCGTCGATGAGGCACCAATCGTCGTCGGCCAAGGTCGTCTCGTGGACGTCGAAATCGTCATCGGCGATCCATCGGCGTCTGGGCAGAGTGATGAAATTCAGCGGAGCAGGAGCACGGCCGAGACCCCGATGCACCCACCAGGCGCTGTCATGGGAGAGCGCGAGACCCGGCGGAATGAGCGAATGCAGTGCGGCCATACGCTCTGCGGGGGAGAGGATTGCGCCCTTGCGCACCCATGTCGATTCGGTCAGTCGGATGAGCAGTCCGTCGAGGGTGAGCTCGGTGAGGTGCTCGTACCCGAAGTCCCGCAGATGAAACAACGCCTCCATACCCGAACTATCGTCGGGTCCGGAGGCGTTGACAAGACTCCTGTGAGTGCCTGTGGACAGGTGCTGACTCGAACGTCAGGAGCTGTGGACGAGTCTACCCGCCCCCGTCGAGTACCGCGGCCTCAGTCGAGTTCCGCGGCGGTCTGGGCGAGCTGATCGCGCCAGGCGCGGCGGGCGTCAAGAGCTTCCTGTGCCTCCGCGACGGCCTTCTCATCGCCGCCGGACTTCGCGGTCTCGAGTTTCTTCTCGAGGTCGACGATCGACTCGTCGAGCTGACTCAGCGCACCCGAGGTGCGGGCCTTCGTCTCCGGGTTGCTGCGCTGCCACGCGGCTTCCTCGGCGTCGGCGAGTGCACGTTCGACATCGCGCAGTCCGTTCTCCATCCGTGAGATATCGGCGCGAGGCACCTTTCCGGCGTCCTCCCACTGGTCCTGGATGGTGCGCAGCTCGCGCTTGGCCGCTACCGGGTCGGTGATCGGCAGCAGCGCCTGAGCCTTCTTCAGCAGCTCTTCCTTGACGACGAGGTTGCCCTTGAACTCCTCGTCCAGAGCGGCGTTCTCCGCATCACGGGCGGAGAAGAACACGTCCTGTGCCGCCCGGAACCGAGCCCACAGAGCGTCATCGTCCTTCCGTGACGCACGCGGGGCGCGCTTCCATTGGCTCATCAGGTCCTTGTACTTCTGGGACACGGTGCGGAAATCGGTCGAGGCCGACAGCGACTCAGCCTCGGCGACGATCTTCTCCTTGATCCGCTTGCCTTCGGCATTGACCTTGTCGAGTTCGGCGAAGAACTCCTTGCGCTTGTGTTCGAAGGTGTTCCGGGCCTGTGAGAACCGGCCCCAGAGCTCCTGGTCGACGGCACGCGGCAGACGCGGTCCGCTGCGCTGCATGTCCTTCCACTGTGCGAAGAGCTCACGCAGGCGAGCACCCGAGTGCTTCCACTGGATCTTCGACGGATCCTGCTTGGCCAGGGTCTCGGCCTCCACGACGAGAGCCTCACGGTCCTCGGCGGCTGCCAGCTTCGCTGCCTGGGCCCGGGCAGCCTGCCGGGACTCCGTGGCCTCGGCATCGGAGATGAGGGTATCGAGCGTGGCGCTGAGCCCCTTGAGATCACCGACGACGTTGGCCTCGGGAAGCGATTCCTGCAGCGCCTTCGCCGCCGAGACCACCTCACGGCCGGGCGCGCCCGCAGACAGACGGTTGCGCAGCAGGACCGCGTTCTCGGCGAGTTCGACGTACTTCTTCGCGAAGTACTCGAGCGCCTCGTCGGGGGTGGCGTCCGGATACTGACCGACGGCCCGTTCGCCTGCTGGGGTGGTGACGAACACATTGCCGTCCGCATCGGCACGACCATGGCTCACCGCGCGAGCCACCTCGGCGTCGTGGTCGATATGGCTGGCATTGACCACCTGTGCCGCCTGCGGACGCGGCAGCGACGACGGACGGGGGGTCGGCTTCGGTGTCGGGGTCGACATGGTTCTCACCTTGTTTCCATCGGTCGAACCGGCAGGTCATTCCACCCGCCGATCACTCGATTGTGGGATAGACGTTATCCCAGCATAACCATCGGCGAGCGTGTAGATAGACTTTGCACATGGATGTGTTCTCGACCAACGCCGAATTCCTCGACGTCAACTGCTATGCCGTGCGCGCAGACGGACGCACCGACTGCATTCTCATCGACTCCGGATACGACTGTGCCCCCGGCCTCGAGAAGCTGCTGAGCGAGGAAGGGTTGGAACCGCGGGCCATCTTCCTCACCCACGGCCACCCCGACCATATTCTGGGCCTGACCAATGTGCTCGCGCGCTGGGACGTGCCCGTCCACCTCGGCGCCGCCGACCGCTACCGTCTGGACTCCCCGGCGACGACGCTCAACCCGCAGTTCGCGGCGATGCTGGCCCCGCTCGTTCAGGACTGGAACGCGCCCGAAGCCGTCGACATCACCGATGGGCAGAGTGTCGAGATCGCGGGACTGACCATCACTGCGGTCGCCGCACCCGGGCATACGGAAGGGTCCATGCTGCTGCGCGTCGCCGACGGCGAAGACGAGGTCGTCTTCACCGGTGACGTCGTCTTCGCCGGGGCCATCGGCCGCGTCGATCTGCCCGGGGGAGACCCGCAGGCCATGCAGGAGTCGCTGCGGACATTCGCCGCACTCCCGGACGTGCCGATCTATCCTGGACACGGCCCGGCGTCCCGCGTGAGCACAGAACTCGCGACGAACCCGTTCTTCTGAACGCATCACAAACCACCACACCGAAAGCAAGGAGCACCATGGCGAAGTCAGCCCGTCTGTCCGGATTCCCGGAACGACTCCCGGCCGAACGCGTGATCGAGAAGGCCATCATCGACACGCTCGAACACACCTTCGCCCTGCACGGGTTCTCCGCCCTCAACCACCGCGCCGTCGAACCGATCAGCCAACTGGCCAAGGACGGAGAGATCGACAAGGAGATCTTCGCCGTCTCCCGCCTCCACTCCGAGGGTGCCGAACGCAACCCGCTCGGACTCCACTTCGACCTCACGGTGCCACTGGCCCGCTATATCGCCGACAACGCGAACGACCTGAGCTTCCCGTTCAAGGCCGCCCGCGTCCAGCCCGTCTGGCGCGGCGAACGCCCACAGGCGGGCCGCTACCGGGAGTTCATCCAGGCCGATATCGATGTCATCGCCGATTCCGAGCTGCCCGGACACTTCGAGGTCGAAATCCCCCTGGCAGTGGCCGATGCGTTCTCCCGGCTCGCCCCGCTCGGCGTGCCCGGAATCAAGATCGTCGTCAATGACCGCAGGCTGCTCGAAGGCTTCGCTCGCGGAATCGGACTGACGAACATCCAAGCCGTGCTGCGCTGCCTCGACAAATACGACAAGATCGGTCCCGACGAAGTGGCGAAGCTGCTGGCTGCCGAAGCGGGCGCCGATGAGGAGCAGCAGCGCCTGTGCTTGGAGCTGGCCGCCATCGAATCCGACTCCCCGGACTTCGCCGATGAGGTGCGCGCGCTCGGCGTCGACCACCCGCTGCTGGAGACCGGACTCGAATCGCTGACGACGCTGCTGGCAGCCGCCGCCGTTCGCGCACCCGGAGTCGTCGTCGCCCAGCTCAAGATCGCCCGCGGCCTCGACTACTACACGGGAGCGGTCTATGAGACCCAGCTGATCGGTCACGAAGAGCTCGGCTCCGTGTCCTCCGGCGGTCGCTACGATTCGCTCGTGACCGTGGGCAAGAAGAACTATCCCGGGGTGGGCATGTCCATCGGCGTCTCCCGCCTCATGGCGTTCATCCTCGGCGAGGAATCCGCCGTCCATGCCACCCGCGGCACCCCCTCGGCCGTCGTCATCGCCGTCACCGAGGAGGCCCGACGCGGCGAGGCCGACGCTGTGGCCGCGCAGCTGCGGTCCCGGGACATCCCGTGCGAGGTCTCGCCGAGCGCGGCGAAATTCGGCAAGCAGATCCGCTATGCCGAACGTCGCGAGATTCCATTCGTCTGGTTCACCGACGGCGAGTCCGGCCACGAGGTCAAGGACATCCGTTCGGGGGAGCAGGCCACGGCGGATCCGGGCACGTGGACTCCGGCGGACGACGACCTCTGGCCCCGCGTGTACCGGAGCTGAGCGCAGGGCGACTATCATTGATCAGGCGCTAGACCACAACATCACAAAGGAGCCCTAGGTGCTGCGAAGCCACGAAGCCGGAAGCCTGCGAGCCGCGAACGCAGGAGAAACCGTCACCCTCACCGGGTGGGTCGATCGTCGTCGCGATCACGGAGGTGTCGCCTTCATCGATCTGCGTGACGCTTCGGGAATCGTGCAGGTCGTCGTCCGTGAGGACGATGCCCACCAGCTGCGCAACGAAACCGTCGTCAAGGCCACCGGAACCGTGTCGGTCCGCCCCGACGGCAACACGAACCCGAACCTGCCCACCGGTGAGATCGAGGTCATCGACACCACCGTCGAGGTGCTCTCCGAAGCAGCGGCCCTGCCGTTCCAGGTCTCCGACCATGCCGAGGACTCCGGTGCTGTGGGTGAGGAGACCCGTCTGCGCTACCGGTACCTCGACCTGCGCCGTTCGGGCCCGGCCAAGACGATCCGTCTGCGCTCCGATGTCAACAGGGCCGCACGGTCGGTCCTCGACGCCCACAGCTTCGTCGAGGTCGAGACTCCGACCCTGACGAAGTCGACTCCGGAAGGCGCCCGCGACTTCCTCGTCCCGGCTCGGCTCAAGCCCGGTTCCTGGTACGCCCTGCCGCAGTCCCCGCAGCTGTTCAAGCAGCTGCTCCAGGTCGCCGGCATGGAACGCTACTACCAGATCGCCCGCTGCTACCGCGACGAGGACTTCCGCGCCGACCGACAGCCCGAGTTCACCCAGCTCGACATCGAAGCCTCCTTCGTCGAGCAGGAGGACATCATCGCGCTGGCCGAAGAGATCCTCACAGCACTGTGGAAGCTCATCGGCCACGACATCACCACGCCGATCCCGCACATCACCTACCACGAGGCGATGGAGCGCTACGGTTCGGACAAGCCGGACCTGCGTTTCGGTCTCGAACTGCACAACCTCACCGAGTTCTTCGCGAACACCCCGTTCCGCGTCTTCCAGTCGCCGTATGTCGGCTCCGTCGTCTATCCGGGCGGCGGCTCCCTGCCGCGCCGTCAGCTCGACGGCTGGCAGGACTGGGCCAAGCAGCGCGGGGCGAAGGGCCTGGCCTATGTGCTCATCGGCGAAGACGGCACCCTGTCGGGTCCGGTGGCCAAGAACATCTCCGATGAGGAGAAGGCGGGACTCGCCGAGGCGGCCGGTGCGCAGCCGGGCGATGCGATCTTCTTCGCCGCCGGTGAGGCGAACTCCTCCCGTGCCCTGCTCGGTGCCGCCCGCAACGAGATCGCCGAGCGCACGGGTCTGATCAAGGACGGCGACTGGGCCTTCGTGTGGGTCGTCGACGCACCCCTGTTCGAATCGGCCGCCGAGGCGCAGGCCGCCGGAGACGTCGCCGTCGGCGGCGGACAGTGGACCGCCGTCCACCACGCCTTCACCGCACCGAAGCCCGAGTTCCTCGACACGCTCGAAGAGGACCCGGGCGCGGCGCTGGCCTACGCCTACGACATCGTCTGCAACGGCAACGAGATCGGCGGCGGCTCGATCCGCATCCACCGCAAGGACGTCCAGGAACGCGTCTTCTCGATCATGGGCATCTCCGCCGAAGAGGCCGAGGAGAAGTTCGGCTTCCTCCTCGAAGCCTTCAAGTTCGGCGCACCCCCGCACGGCGGCATCGCCTTCGGCTGGGACCGCATCGTGTCCCTGCTGGCCGGCGTCGACTCTATCCGTGAAGTCATCGCCTTCCCGAAGTCCGGCGGCGGATTCGATCCGCTCACCCAGGCACCGGCCCCGATCACCGACGCCCAGCGTGCCGAGGCCGGAGTCGACTTCGAACCGGAAGACGACGACGCCGAGGCCTGATGAGCCAAGAACCCAATCTGTTCTCCGGCGGCCCGGACCAGGATTCGCCTGGTCCGGGCTTCGCCGGTTCCTCCGGGACCTCCTCGGGGCGGGCCTTGGATCCGTTGGCCGTGCGGATGCGTCCGCGGACACTGGCCGAAGTCGTCGGTCAGGAGCATCTGACCTTCCCCGGTTCCCCGCTCAACCAACTCGTCGAAGCCAGCGGGGGAGACCGGGCGGGAGCCTCCTCGGTGATCCTGTGGGGTCCGCCCGGAGTCGGGAAGACCACGCTGGCCCATGTCATCTCCCACGCCCCGGGCCGCACCTTCGTCGAACTCTCCGCGATCACCGCGGGCGTCAAGGACGTGCGCCAGGTGATCGAGAACGCCCGCCGCGAGCGGGAGATGTACTCACGGACCACCGTCCTCTTCCTCGACGAGATCCACCGGTTCTCGAAAGCCCAGCAGGATGCCCTGCTGCCGGCGGTGGAGAACCGGCTCGTCGTGCTCGTGGCCGCCACCACGGAGAACCCGTCGTTCTCCGTCATCTCACCTCTGCTGTCGCGGTCGCTCATGCTCACCCTGCGTCCGCTCGACGACGAGGCGGTCGGCAATCTGCTCGATCGTGCCGTCGAATCCGATCGTGGGCTGGCCGGACAGTTCACCCTCACCGAGGAGGCCCGGAACTTCATCGTCCGCATCGCCGGAGCCGACGCCCGGCGGTCACTGACCGTCCTCGAAGCCGCCGCCGGAATCGCCGCCGCGCAGTCGGAGGAGTCGGGCGACGAACCGATCTCGATCACCGAATCCGCCTGCGCGGAGGCGAGCAGCGAAACCGTTCTGCGCTATGACAGGAACGGCGACCAGCACTACGACGTGGTCTCCGCGTTCATCAAATCCATCCGCGGCTCCGACGTCGACGCGGCCCTGCACTATCTCGCGCGGATGATCGTCGCCGGTGAGGACCCGCGCTTCATCGCCCGCCGTGTCGTCATCTCCGCTGCCGAGGACATCGGCATGGCCGACCCGCAGGCGCTGCCCATCGCCGTGGCCGCCTCGACCGCGGTTGCCAACATCGGCATGCCCGAAGGACGGATTCCCCTCGCCGAGGCGGTCACCTATTTGGCCCTGGCACCGAAATCGAACGCCAGCTACCGGGCCCTGGACGCCGCGATCGCCGATGTGAAGAACGGACTCGCCGGACAGGTGCCGATGCATCTGCGCGATGCCCACTACCCGGGGGCGAAAGAACTCGGCCACGGCGAGGGCTACAAATACTCGCACGACTATCCGCACGGGGTCGTCGATCAGGAGTATCTGCCGGAGACCCTGCGCGGAAAGCGCTACTACACTCCGACGGGCAACGGGATGGAACGATCCATGGCCGACAGGCTGGAGAACCTCCGGAGACTCCTGCGGCCCGAGAACTGATCAGCCTACCGGCGGAAGCAGCCCTTTCTGCGCCGCGACAAGACGAGCGATGAGTAGACAGGGATCGACGATCTCACCCTTGTTGACCATCTGGTCGAAATCATCGACCGACACGTCGACGGCACGAACGACTTCCTGCGGATCGCCGGTAGTTTTCGTGCCCAGTTGTGTGCGGGTGCAGAAATAGAGATGGATCGGATAAGCATGTCGGCCGGGGTTCTGGCTGAACGTATAGAGAAAAGTGAGATCGATCGGTCGCAGCCCAAGCTCTTCTTCGTATTCTCGGTTCGCCGCTTCAGCAGGCGCTTCGCCATGTTCGACGCCGCCACCAGGCAGTTCAAAGATCCAGCGATCGAGCGGGTATCGGTATTCCTTCGCAAGACGCATCTCACCGGATTCGGTTATTCCCAGCACCACGACCCCGCAGGGAATAGATTCGTCGACTTCATAGACGATGTTTTCACCGGTCGGGAGCTCGACCTCGTGCTCACTGAGAGTGACGAAACCACGATGTGTTACGCGTCGCGACAGCAAGGTCCAGTGTGGTTCATCCATGGAATGATCCTAGTTCGAAACCTGATGCAGACTTTCCCTTCGGCGCCGCCCTCCCGGAGCTTAGAGCGTGAGGGCTCTCAATCACCATGTTCCGACTTTGCTCGGCGAATGAGCTCAAGGGCCGTGCGCAATGCTTTGACCCTGTTCGTCATCAGTGTCGTTCTTGACTGGCTGAGCGTGGAACCCTGAAGAACAGCTTCGCACTTACCCAGGAGAGAACTCAGTTCGCCTTCTGCTGATTCCAAATCCCCGATGTCCATGCCCGCAATTCTCACACAGCCTCATTAGGACCGGTCAGAAGCCGGGTCTTCCGATCACCCGTTCCCGGCGAGGTTGTATTAGCGATCCAATTCAAGAACGCAGCATGGCCGACAGGCTGGAGAACCTCCGGAGACTCCTGCGGCCCTGATAACTTAGGTGACAGACGCGGTGGCGGGCTGAGCCGTCGCGGGCGGCGCCGAGCGAGGAGGACGGCATGGCGGACATCGTCATCACCATCGCCGCCGCGCTGGCGCTCGGACTGATCGCCCATGAGCTGCGCATCCCTCCGCTCGTGGGATTCCTCGCCGCCGGATTCGGTCTGCACGTCTTCGGCTTCACCGCCTTCGCGGGACTGCAGCAGGTCTCGGACATCGGAGTGGTTCTGCTCCTGTTCACCATCGGACTGAAGTTCGATCTGCGCTCCCTGCTCCAACCCGAAGCCCACGGCACCGCTGCGCTGCACATGATCACTGTGGTCCTCCTCGGCGCTGGGACGATCGGAGCCGCCGCCGCCATCGGCCTCGTCAGCGTCGGCGGGGGAGTCGGCACCTTGGCGCTGCTCGGATTCGCCCTCTCGTTCTCCTCCACGGTGCTCGTGGTCAAAGTGCTCGAAGACCGCTCCGACGACGGGTCCTACTACGGCCAGATCGCCATCGCGATCCTCGTCCTCCAAGACCTCGCGGCGGTCGCCTTCATCTCGATCGCAGGCGAAGAGCCGCCGAGCCTGTGGGCCCTCGCCCTCGTCCTGCTCGTTCCCGCGGTCTGGGTGCTGCGTCGGATCCTCGACCGCGTCGGACGCGGTGAGCTGCTCGTCCTCTTCGGCGTCGTCATGGCCTTGGGGCCCGGCTACGTCGCCTTCGAATCCGTCGGCATCCACGGCGACCTCGGAGCCTTGGTGCTCGGGCTGTTCTTCTCCACCCACCCGCGTGCCGGGGAGTTGTCGAAGTCGCTGTTCAGCGTCAAGGAGCTCTTCCTCGTCGGATTCTTCGTCGTCATCGGGCTCCAGGCGGTGCCCACCTGGTCGGATCTGTTCATGGCGCTGGCCCTGTGCGTCGTCCTGCTGCCATTCAATTTCGCGAGCTTCTACCTCATGGGACGGCTCTTCGGTCTGCGCAACCGCACCAGCGTGCGCACCAGCCTGGCTCTGAGCAACTTCTCCGAGTTCGCACTCATCGTCGTCGCCGTCGGCGTCGACAGCGGGCTCTTCGAAGACAATTGGCTGACCATCATCGCCCTCGCCGTGGCCCTGGGTATGATCGGCTCCTCCCTGGCCAATGCCTACAGCCTTCCGATCGTGGCGAAGCTCGATGCGATCCTGCCGGATGAGAACGAGGCCCGGCTGCGGGCGAGTGACCGGCCGTTGGACACCGGGAACGCGGAAGTCGTCGTCCTCGGCATGGGCCGCATCGGCCGCGGGGCCTACGAGCGCTTCGTCGAACGCGGCGACCGCAGCGTCATCGGCATCGACAACGACCTCACCGTCGTCGAGGCTCTCCGCGCCGACGGGTTCACGGTGCTCGAAGGCGATGCCACCGACCACGAGTTCTGGCACCGCCTCGTCGTCGGCGGCAGCGCACACACCGTCGTTCTGGCCATGGCGCTGCACGATTCGAACACCTTCGCCCTCGAGCAGCTGCGCATCGCCGGGTTCCCCGGGACCATCGCCGCGGTTGTCCAACGCCCCGATCAGGCCGAACATTTCGTTCGTGCCGGGGTCCACGCGGTGATCAACATCTACGGCGGGTCCGGAGCCGCCGTGGCCGATGCCGCCATCGACAGTCACGAAGACGGCTGCCGGCAATGACCGCAGTGAGCACCGACCGCCCGTTCAGCCGGACCAGATCGCAGGAATCAGTCCGATCGTCGGAATCAGTCGGGAAGATTACAGATGTGAGCGCGCCGATCCGCTTTGCGACAGTTGCCCCGCACCCGCTAAGATTGACAGCTGTTGTGCCTGCACCCTAAAGGCGGTCGGTGCGAGCGGATCTCGACGCTCAATCCCTCTTTCCCATCCGGGGAAACAACAGTCGCGTTTCGGGGCGAGAACCCTGCCGGGCCCATCGTGACAGAACACATTGATGAAAGGTAATACAGTGCCAGCACCAGCACGTAATCGTCGCATGACGCGCCTCTCGCGCGCCCTCGGCATTGCTCTGACGCCCAAGGCCGAGAAGTACTTCGAGCGTCGTCCGTACCCTCCAGGTGAGCACGGCCGCGCCCGCCGTCGCAACGACAGCGACTACTCGGTCCGCCTCAAGGAGAAGCAGCGTCTGCGCGCGCAGTACGGCATCCGCGAGGCCCAGATGCTCAAGACCTACAAGGAAGCCAACCGTCTGCCCGGTCTGACCGGTGAGACGATGGTCGAGCTCCTCGAATCGCGTCTCGACGCCCTCGTCCTGCGTTCGGGCTTCGCCCGCACCATGGCCCAGGCCCGTCAGTTCGTCGTCCACCGTCATATCACTGTCGACGGACAGCGCGTGGACCGTCCCTCCTTCCGCGTGAAGGAAGGCCAGACCATCCAGGTGCACGAGCGTTCGGCTTCGATGGATCCGTTCCAGGTCGCCGCCGCCGGTGGTCACAAGGACGTCCTGCCCGCAACGCCGGGCTACCTCAACGTGAACCTCGAGGGCCTGCAGGCAACCCTGCTGCGCAGCCCGAAGCGCGAAGAGGTGCCGATCACCTGTGACGTGCAGCTCGTCGTCGAGTTCTACTCGCGCTGATCTGCTGACCACAGCGCATCGCGCCGCCGCGACTGCCCGGGACCGCACGGTTCCGGGCAGTCGTGCATTCACGGCCCGCCGCGCCCGCTGATTTGGCTGCGGCCCAGTTTGAGGTGAGCAGCCCAGTTTCAAACATGGGCTATTCATTCTCAAATGGGCTATTCAGCCGAAAGGCGCCGAAGCGGAATGAGGGCGGTGCAGTCCGGGGCCGGATTTCACGGCACGCCGCGCCACATCGCATATTGCGATCGACCCATTAAACTAGTCCCTGTTAAGTGCGGATACGCACGAGTAAGTGTCGCGTCGGGCTCATCAGCCGGGCGACGCACAGGCAATATCTGAAAGGCCTTGGATTGAAGACGGCAGAGATCAAACAACGCTGGTTGGACTACTTCGAAGCGAACGGGCACACCGTGGTCCCCTCGGCGTCGGTGATCAGCTCCGATCCGTCCATCCTGTTCAACATCGCAGGCATGGTCCAGTTCATTCCGTACCTGACCGGCCGCGAACCCGCACCGTTCAACCGGGCCACCAGCGTGCAGAAGTGCGTGCGCACCGGAGACATCGAAGAGGTCGGCAAGACGACCCGCCACGGCACCTTCTTCCAGATGAACGGCAACTTCTCCTTCGGCGACTACTTCAAGCGCGATGCCATCAAGTTCGCCTGGGGACTGCTGACGACCCCCGTCGCCGAGGGCGGGCTCGGCTTCGACCCGGAGCTGCTGTGGGCGACGGTGCACGAGGACGATGCAGAGACCATCGACATGTGGCTGGAGGAGACCTCCGTTCCCCGTGAGCGCATCCAGCTGCGCGACAACGAAGACAACTTCTGGCACACCGGCCAGCCCGGCCCCGGAGGCTACTGCTCCGAGATCTACTTCGACCGCGGCCCCGCCTACGGTGTCGACGGCGGACCCGTAGCCGACGAAGACCGCTACATCGAGATCTGGAACCTCGTGTTCATGGAGTTCGAACTCTCCGAGGTCCGTTCGAAGGTCGACTTCGACATCGCCGGCGACCTGCCTGCGAAGAACATCGACACCGGTATGGGACTCGAACGTGTCGCTTTCCTGCTCCAGGGCGTGGAGAACATGTACGAGATCGACGAGGTCTTCCCCGTCATCGAGGCCGCCAGCCGCCTGGCCGGGCGCAGCTACGGCGAGGACGAGCACGCCGATGTGCAGCTGCGCGTCGTCGCCGACCACGTCCGTTCGGCCCTGATCATCATCGGCGACGGAGTCCGTCCCGGCAATGAGGGCCGCGGCTACATCCTCCGCCGGCTGCTGCGCCGCGCCGTGCGCGCCATGCGTCTGCTCGGCGTCAAGGAAGAAGTCCTGCCCGAGCTGCTGCCCGTGTCCATGCAGGCCATGAAGCTGTCCTACCCGGAGCTCGAAACCGACTTCGACCGGATCTCCCGGGTCGCCTTCGCCGAGGAGAAGGCGTTCCTGCGGACCCTCGAATCCGGCACCCAGCTGTTCGCCAATGCCGCACAGTCCCTGGGCGGTGGAGACAAGACCATCAGCGGAGACATCGCCTTCGCCCTTCACGACACCCACGGGTTCCCCATCGACCTCACTCTCGAGATGGCGTCCGAAGCCGGACTGAGCGTCGACGAGGCCGGGTTCCGCGAACTGATGAGTGAGCAGCGCACCCGCGCCAAGGCCGATGCCAAGGCGAAGAAGGGCGGCGGCCACACCGACCTGTCCGCCTATTCGGCACTGCTCGACGAAGGCGCCAGCGAATTCGTCGGCTACGACCGTCTCGAAGCCGACTCCCGTGTGCGCGGCATCGTCGTCGACGGAGTCGCCGCCGAGGTGCTCACCACAGGACAGAGCGGTGACGTCGTCCTCGACCTGACCCCGTTCTACGCCGAATCCGGCGGTCAGCGCGCCGATGTCGGACTCATCTCCGGCCACGGCTTCACCGCCCGGGTCAGCGACGTGCAGAACCCGGTGAAGGGACTGCCGGCTCACCGGGTCGAGGTCATCGACGGAGAACTGCGCGTCGGCGACGAAGTGCTCGCCGCCGTCGACCACGACCACCGCTTCCAAGGTGCCCAGGCCCACACCGCCACTCACCTCGTCCACGCCGCGCTGCGCGAGATCCTCGGCAGCCATGCCGTGCAGGCCGGTTCGCTCAACCAGCCCGGCTACATGCGCTTCGACTACTCGTTCCCCGAAGCCCCGAGCACGCAGATGCGGTCCGAGATCGAAGAGGTGGCGAACCTGGCGGTGCGCTCGAACTACGAAGTCGGCACCGAGTACATGTCCTTCGACGACGCGAAGAAGTCCGGTGCCATGGCGCTCTTCGGCGAGAAGTACCCGAACGTCGTGCGCGTCGTCGACATCGGCGGACCCTTCTCGCGCGAACTCTGCGGCGGCACCCACGTCGGAGCCTCCGCCGAAGTCGGCCCGATCTCCGTGCTCTCCGAAGCCTCCGTCGGCTCGGGAGTCCGACGCATCGAAGCCGCCGTCGGCATGGACGCCTTCCGGTCCCTGGCCGCCGAGAGGACCATCGTGTCCTCCCTGTCGGAGATGCTCAAGGTCCCGGGCACCGATGTCACCTCGCGGGTGTCCGACCTGATGAGCCGGCTCAAGGACGCTGAGAAGGAGATGGCCCGGCTCAACGCCCAACAGCTGCTCGCCTCTTCGGGCAAGTTCCTCGATGAGGCACAGACCGTGGGCCAGACGCTCTTCGTCCAGGCCGAACTCGGCGATATCGCCAATGCCGGAGACATCCGCACACTGGTGACCGACCTGCGCAACCGGGTCGCCGACCGGCAGGCCGTGATCGTCGGCATCGGCGTCAGCAGCGGAAAGCCCGTCGTCGTCATCGCCACCACCGAGGCGGCCCGCACCGCCGGACTGCAGGCCGGCAAGCTCGTGTCTCTGGCCTGCGCTGAACTCGGCGGCGGAGGCGGCGGCAAGCCCGACCTCGCCCAGGGCGGCGGCAGCAACCCCGGGGCGATCCCATCGGCCATCGCGGCGGTCAAGGCAGCCATCCAGTGAGTTTCCGCCGAGGTCGCCGCCTGGGTCTCGACATCGGTTCCGTGCGGATCGGCGTCGCCTCCAGCGACCCCGACGGGATCCTGGCCACCCCGCTGACCGTCGTCCGACGCAGCGACGAACCGGCGGCCCTAAAGCAGCTGCGCGCCATCGTCGACGAATACGAACCCATCGAACTTCTGGTGGGGGACCCGAAATCCCTCGACGGCGCCGCCCGGGCCGCGGCCACCTCGGCGTTGGAGTTCGCCCGTCGGATCGCCGCGGCCACCGGCACCCCGGTCCGGCTCGTCGATGAGCGCTTCACCACGGTCGAAGCCCACCACGCCCTCGCCGCGGCCGGGAAGTCATCACGCCAGCGACGCGAGATCGTCGACGCCCAAGCCGCCGTGATCATCCTCCAGAACGCCCTCGAGTACGAACACAACACCGGTGTTCCCGCCGGCCGTGAGATGCCCGACGAGGAGTACGACGTATGAGCCCCATCACCGAAGAGTTCTCGTCCGACGAAGGACTGACCCGCGCGGAAGTCCGCGCGAAGAAGCGTCGCAGAATGCTGCGTCGGCGGCGGACGACGACGATCGTGATCATCTGCATCCTCGTCTTCGGCATCGGAGGATTCTTCGGTGTGCGCGCGGCCGGGGGAGTCGTCGACGACCTGTTCGGCCCCAAGGGCGACTACGAGGGTCAGGGCACGAACGAGGTCTCGATCGAGATCGCTCCCGGCTCCTCCGCCCGCACCGTGGCCAACCAGCTCGTCGAAGCCGGGGTGATCATGAATTCCAAACCCTTCCTCGACGAGATCGAACGCCGTGAGGCGACCATCCAGGCAGGAACCTGGACGATGCGGGAGAAGATGAGTTCGGAGGCCGCGGTCGAAGCGCTCATCAACCCCATTGCCCCGCCGAAGATCACGGTCGCCGAAGGCAAACAGGTCGAAGAGATCAAGGCGATCATGATCGAGTCGGGGATGGACGCCGATGAGGTCGACAAAGCCATCGACGACAAGACCCCGAAGGACTACGGACTCGATATCGAGGCCCCGAGCCTCGAAGGCTACCTGTACCCGGCGACGTACGACCTCAACAAGCAGAAGACCGCCGAGGACATCGTCCAGGAGATGGTCGACAAGACCGAGACCGAACTCGACGAACTGGGAATCGAGGGCAAGGACGCCAACCGCATCCTCACCCTGGCCAGCCTCGTGGAGAAGGAATCCCCGGGAGATCCCGAGGTGCGATCGAAGGTGGCCAAGACATTCCTCAACCGCATCTCCGAGAAATCGAAGACCGGGGGGCTGCTCCAATCGGACGCGACCGTGGCCTATATCCACGGCGCCCGCTCCGACCTGACAACGACGAAGAAGGAGCGCCAGTCGGACTCGCCGTACAACACGTACAAGAAGAAGGGCCTGCCTCCCGGACCCATCAACTCGCCGAGCCGGGGAGCCGTCGAAGCAGCGCTCGAACCCGCCGACGGCGATTGGCAGTTCTTCGTCGCGACGAATCCGGACACGGGGGAGACGAAGTTCGCCGACAACTACGAGGACCATAAGAAGAACGTCGAGATCTACCGCAAATGGCTGCGCGAGCACAGGAAGGACAACGGATAGCCGGTGAGGATCCTCGCCGCAGTGCTCGGCTCGCCGATCGCACATTCGAAGTCCCCGCTGCTCCACCGTGCCGCCTTCGCGGCGCTGCACATGGAGACCAGCGAATACTCCCGATTCGAACTCGGCTCGGAAGAGCTCGAGGGGTTCCTCGACTCCCATCCCGAGCACATCGGGTTCTCGCTGACGATGCCGTTGAAGGACCGTCTCGTCACACTCGCAGCCGTTCGCGGATGGGACATCGACGAGACGGCCGCACTGACAGCGGCCGGCAACACCCTCATCCGACGCAGCGGTCGGGTGCAGGTGGCCAACACCGACGTACGCGGCATCGTGCGGGCGATCGCCCCACACAGAGAATCGGGACCGGCCGGGGCCGGTGGTGCGGGAGCCGGTCGGGCGACGATCCTCGGCGCCGGAGCCACGGCCGCCTCGGCGCTCGTGGCCTGCCGCGACCTCGGGATCGCACACGTGGACTTCCGCGTCCGCAACCCTGACCGTGCCCGGCGGGTCCTCGATCTGGCCGAACGGATCGGACTGACCGCCTCGGTGGGAGATCTGAGCCGGATCGGTCCCTCGGCGATCGTCATCTCCACCCTGCCCGCCGAGGCGGCCCCCGACCCGATCTGGGACGAATCCTTCGCCCCCGGTGCCATCGCCCTCGACGTCGCCTACGCCGCCGATTCGACCTTCCTCGCCGCGGCCGCCGCGCACGACCTGCGCCCCGTCGCCGGAACCGCCATGCTCGTCGAACAGGCCGTCGCCCAGTTCGAGATGTTCCTCGCCGCGGCCAGGGCCGACGACCCAACCACGACGGAGACCCTGCCGACGTCGACGACCCTGCCGGCAGCAGACGACCTGACCTCGCGGGTCGCGTCGGCCATGTACGCAGCACTCGAGGGCCCACCCGCCCGGGTCCACGACTGAACCGGGTATCGAGATGGGCGCCGGAGTGCTGCACGGGATGACCATCGGTGTCACGGTGCTGACCGCTCTGGGCTGCGGCCTCATCCTTGCCGCAGCCCCGCAGACCTGGCTCAACGACACCGCACACCTGCACCGGTGGCACGCCTCCAAATGGGCTCGAGGGCCCGGACCGCTGGTGGCCGCACTCGTCATCGCCGCAGTCGCCGCCGTCGTCTTCACCCTCACTGTGCTCGCACCACCGGATACCGGGTGGAGCGCATATGCGCCGCTGAGCGGGACGACGTTCACCCCGGCCGAGCCGAACTCGGCCGATCGCATCGTCTCCGCCCTGCTGCTGGGCCTCGTCTCCGGCGCCACACCGTTCCTCGCCACCGCGGATGTCAGCCTACGCAGACTGCCTGATCGGATCGTCATCCCGCTGTCGCTGCTGGCCCTGGGGCTCATCATCACAGGCTCCGTGCTCGGAGACCTGCCGATGTGGTTCTCAGCATTCTTCGCCGGACTCCTCGCCCTCGTCTTCTTCACGGCACTGCACCTGGTGGGGCGTGTGCTGCGGGTTCGGTCGATGGGGCTCGGGGACGTCAAGCTCGCGTTCATCGTCTTCGCCGTGCCCGGTCTCTTCGATCCGTGGGCGCCCGCGCTCGTGCTGGTCGCCATGATGCTCATCAGCGGGATCTGGGCGCTCATCGCTGCGGTCCGAGCCGGTCGGGTTCGCGGGGTGACCATCGCCTTCGGACCGGCGATGCTTTCCGGCATGTGGCTCGGGTGCCTGTTCGCCCCAATACTTTTGTAGAATCGGTGGAATGTTGAGATGGCTGACTGCAGGCGAATCCCACGGCGAAGTGCTGACCGGGATCATTGAAGGGCTTCCCGCCCATGTACCGATCACCAGGGACGATATTCGCGCGAGCTTGGCTCGGCGCCGACTCGGCTATGGCCGCGGTGCCCGGATGAAGTTCGAAGCCGACGAGGTGCGTCTCCTCGGCGGTGTCCGACACGGGCAGACCTTGGGCTCGCCCGTGGCCATCGAGGTCGGCAACACCGAATGGCCGAAATGGGAGTCCGTGATGAGCCCGGACCCCGTCGACGCCTCCGAACTCGAAGGACTGGCCCGCAACGCCCCGCTGACCCGGCCGCGACCGGGGCATGCCGATATCGTCGGGATGCAGAAGTACGGCTTCGATGAGGCTCGCCCCGTGTTGGAACGCGCCTCGGCACGTGAGACCGCGATGCGTGTGGCGCTGGGCACCGTGGCGGCGAACTTCCTCGCCGAACTGGGCATCACCCTCGTCTCCCACACCGTGGCCATCGGCGGTGCCGAACACTCAGCCGATGCCCTGCCCGCACTGCCGACCGCAGCCGATGTCGACGCCCTGGACGCCGATCCGGTCCGCTGCTTCGACGCAGACCTCTCGGCCGCGATGGTCACCGAGATCGACGCGGCGAAGAAGGCCGGGGACACCCTCGGCGGAGTCGTCGAGGTCCTCGCCTACGACCTGCCTCCGGGGCTGGGCTCCCATGTGCATTGGGACCGTCGTCTCGACTCCCGCCTGGCCGGCGCCCTCATGGGCATCCAGGCGATCAAGGGAGTCGAGGTCGGAGACGGATTCCTCACCACGAAGCGTCCCGGCTCGCGAGCCCATGACGAACTGGACGTCGGACCCGACGGATTCCGCCGCACGAGCAACCGCGCCGGCGGCACCGAAGGCGGCATGTCCACGGGCGGACCGCTGCGCGTGCGGGCGGGAATGAAGCCGATCGCGACAGTTCCGCGCGCCCTGGCGACGGTCGACGTCGAGACCGGTGAGGCCGCGAAGGCGAATCATCAGCGCTCCGACGTCTGCGCGGTGCCCGCCTCCGGCGTCGTCGCCGAAGCCATGATGGCCCTCGTGCTCGCTGAGGCGGTCGTCGAGAAGTTCGGCGGAGACTCCGTTGCCGAGACGAAGCGGAACCTGGACGCCTATGTCGCGGCCATTCCGGAGAACCTCCGCATCGGACGATGAACCACCCCCCGCTGCCCAAACCGGTCCCGCCCCTGGAACCGGTCCCCGCCGCGCTCTCGCGCATCGTGCTCTCCGGTCCGCCGGCGGCAGGGAAGTCGACGATCGGTCGGCTGCTCGCAGACCGGCTCGGCCTGCCGCTGACGGACACGGACGCGAACATCGTCGACAAGTACGGGGTCATCTCGGAGATCTTCGTCGAACGCGGCGAAGATCACTTCCGACGCATCGAACGCGAGGTCGTGCGCAGAGCACTGCGTCGTCTGCTCGACCGTCCGGGCATCGTGTCCCTGGGCGGAGGAGCGATCCTCAACCCCGGCACCCGAGCACAGCTGCGACACCCGGCGATCAAAGTCGTGCACATCGATATCGATGTCGACACCGTGGCACAGCGACTGACCGCCCCGCATCGGCCCCTGCTGCGTGGTGCCGGAAGCCCGGTGGAGAACTGGCTGGCCCTGGTCAGCGAACGCGAACCGCTCTACGAGCAGGTCGCGACCTTCCGGGTCCAAGCGTCGAACTCACCGCCGTCGACGGTGGTCAACCGAGTCGTCGACGTTCTCACCGGTCTGCAGCGAGCCGAAGAGTACGCGAAGTACGCCAATTCTGAGGATGACGGCTCCCCGCAGGGGACCTGAGCACGCACCCGGCGGTGAGCGCACCGGCTGCGCGTTTCGCCGTCGGGCACCGGTGAGAGCTAGGCTGGGTTCGGCCGACGGAATCAGTGCCTCGAATCCGAGCCTCCTCGGCGCGGACAAGCCTTGAGAGAAGACGATGAACGATCAGGAAGACGGACGAATGAGCCTCACACGCATCAATGTGGACGCCGGCGGGAACTACCCCGTCCTCGTCGGCCAGGGACTGCTCGGCGAACTGCCCGAGCTGCTCGGCAACCGTGTCGAGAAAGTCCTCGTCATCCACCCCCGCGCCCTGCGGACGACCGGTGAGACCGTCCGCGACGACCTCGCCGCCGCCGGCCTCGAAGCCGTGGCCGCGGAGATCCCCGACGCCGAAGAGGCCAAGCACGTCCAGGTCGCCGCATTCTGCTGGCAGGTCCTCGGCCAGTCCGACTTCACCCGCACCGACGCGATCGTCACCGTCGGCGGGGGAGCGGTGAGCGACCTCGGCGGATTCGTCGCCGCCACCTGGCTGCGCGGAATCACGGTCATCCACATCCCCACCACCGTCCTCGGAATGGTCGATGCCTCCGTCGGCGGCAAGACCGGAATCAACACCGCCGAAGGCAAGAACCTCGTCGGCTCCTTCCACGCACCCTCCGGGGTCCTCGTCGACCTCGACACGCTCGGGACGCTGCCGGAGAACGAACTGTTCACCGGACTCGCCGAAGTGGTCAAGACCGGATTCATCGCCGACCCCGCGATCCTCGACCTCGTGTCGAACCATTCGAAGGACGAGATCGCCGATGTGCACGGACCCGTGCTGCGCGAACTCATCGAACGCTCCATCCGGGTCAAGGCCGAGATCGTCTCCGGAGACTTCAAGGAATCCGGACGCCGGGAGATACTCAACTACGGTCACACCCTCGGCCATGCGATCGAACACAAGGAGCGCTACCAGTGGCGCCACGGTGCCGCCGTGTCGGTGGGCATGGTCTTCGCCGCCGAGGTGGCGTCGATGATCAAGAACCTGCCCTACGAAGTCGTCGACCTCCACCGCGAACTGCTCGGCAAGCTCGGACTGCCCGTGGGGTACCGCTCCGACGTCTGGCCGCAGCTGCTCGAGACGATGAAGAGAGACAAGAAAGCCCGCGGAGCGATGCTGCGGATGGTGCTGCTGAGCGACATCGGCGAACCGAGCACCGTCGAAATCCCCGATGCCTCCATCCTCTTCACCGCCTACCAGGAGATCGGTGAGGATTCGCCGACGGTTCCCCTCGGCATCGGACTCGGCCTCGACTGACCCCGCCCAAATGGAAGCGTCCCGCTGAAGCTTGCTAGACTTACCCAGTGGCGCATTCGTCGACCCCGAACCGCGGGGCTGGGCGGCGCGCCGTGCCGACTGCGATCACCATTCGGTGATCAGGACTGAACCGAAGAAGGACGAATTAGTGGCGACAACGAACGACCTGAAGAACGGCCTTGTGCTCAACCTCGACAACCAGCTGTGGCAGGTGCTCGAATTCCAGCACGTCAAGCCCGGAAAGGGACCGGCCTTCGTCCGCACCAAGCTGAAGAACGTCATCTCCGGCAAGATCATCGACAAGACCTTCAACGCCGGCACCAAGGTCGAGACCGCGAATGTCGACCGCCGCGATATGCAGTACCTCTACCATGACGGCACCGACTACGTGTTCATGGACGCCAAGGACTACGACCAGGTCAACATCTCCGCAGAGCTCGTCGGCGACGCCGCGAACTACATGCTCGAGAACCAGGATCTGCAGATCTCGTTCCACGAAGGCACCCCGCTGTCGGTGGAGCTGCCGCCCTCGGTCGAGCTGACCATCACCCACACCGAACCCGGACTCCAGGGTGACCGTTCGACCGGCGGCTCGAAGCCGGCGACTCTCGAGACCGGCTACGAGATCCAGGTGCCCCTGTTCCTCGAAGAGGGCGTGAAGGTCAAGGTCGACACCCGCAGCGGCGACTACCTCGGTCGCGTCAAGTAAGTGGCATCCGCGCGTACCCGAGCCCGTCGCCGGGCTCTCGAGCTGCTCTTCGAAGCCGGGCAGCGTCGACTGGCCATGGACGAACTCGTCACCTTGCGGTCGAACGATCCCGACTATCCGATGAAGGAATACGCGGTCGAGATCGTCAAGGGCATCACCGAGAAGCAGGCGGAGATCGACGAGATCATCTCCACCTACTCAGAAGGTTGGACCCTGGACCGGATGCCGGCCGTCGACCGGTCGCTGCTCGAGATCGGAACCTGGGAGATGCTGTTCAACGACGAGGTACCCGACAAGGTGGCCATCGACGAGGCCGTGTCCCTGGCCCGACAGTTCTCCACAGATGACTCTCCCGGATTCGTCTCGGGGCTGCTCTCCCGCATCCTCGACGTCAAACCGACACTCATCTGAGCCGGCGGGTCCGGATTCCGGACCCGCCCTCTGGTCGGCATCCCACCGGGTCTACAATCGAATCGAACCACTCCTTTAACCACCGTCCAGAGAGGCGGAGAAGGGGAAATATGACACAGCGAACAGTGCTGGACGCCCCCGATATCTCGCGGGCGATCACCCGCATCGCGCACGAGATCATCGAATCCAACAAGGGCAGCGACGACCTCGTCCTCTTAGGCATCCCACGCCGCGGAGTCCCGCTGGCCCACCGACTCGCCGAGGCGATCGCATCCATCTCCGGGCAGCCGGAGACCGCATCCGAACTCGCCGGCAGCCTCGACATCACGATGTACCGCGACGATCTGCGCGGCGGCTCCTACCGGGCACCCGAACCCACCTCCATCCCGACCGGCGGAATCGATGCGAAGACCGTCGTCCTCGTCGACGATGTGCTCTTCTCCGGACGCACCATCCGCGCCGCTCTCGATGCTCTCGCCGATGTCGGTCGCCCCGCGAAGGTCCGCCTCGCGGTCCTCGTCGACCGCGGTCACCGGGACCTGCCGATCCGCGCCGACCATGTGGGCAAGAACCTGCCGACGTCGAGCAGCGAACGCGTCAACGTCGCTCTCACCGAAATCGACGGTGACGACTCCGTGAGCATCTCGGGAGGCCGCGAATGAAGCATCTGCTCGACACCACTTCGCTCAGCCGAGACGATGCCATCGGCATCCTCGACATCGCCGAGGAGATGACCCTCGTGTCCGAACGAGAGGTCAAGAAGCTGCCCGTGCTGCGCGGACGCACCGTGGTCAACCTGTTCTTCGAAGATTCCACGCGCACCCGGCTGTCCTTCGAAGCCGCAGCCAAACGGCTCTCGGCCGATGTTCTCAACTTCTCCGCGAAGGGCTCGTCAGTATCGAAGGGCGAGAGCCTCCAGGACACCATCCAGACGATCTCGGCGATGGGCGCCGATGCCATCGTCGTCCGCCACTCGGGGGCCGGCACCGCCCACCGTCTCGCTCACACCGGGTGGATCGACGTCCCCGTCGTCAACGCCGGCGACGGCACCCACGAACACCCCACTCAGGCACTGCTCGACGCCTTCACCCTGCGCCGGGCCTTGGCCGGTGTTCCCGCCTCGGGGCCGGTGTCCGGGGGACCGCGCGGCCAGGGGCTGGACGGCGCGAAGGTCGCTATCGTCGGAGACATCCTGCACTCCCGAGTGGCTCGGTCGAACGTCCACCTGCTCGCCCGCCTCGGCGCCGACGTCCATCTCATCGCCCCACCCACCCTCCTGCCGTGGGGAGTGGAGAACTGGCCGGTGACCGTTCACTTCGACTTCGATTCGGCGCTGAGCGCCGAGGACTTCGCCGCCGTGATGATGCTGCGGGTCCAGCAGGAGAGGATGCACGAGTCCTTCTTCCCCAACGAACGCGAATACGCCCGCCTGTGGGGACTGAGCGCGGCCCGGCTGGCCGACCTGCCGGAGTCGACCTTCATCATGCACCCGGGCCCCATGAACCGCGGTTTCGAGATCTCCGCTGCCGCAGCGGATTCACCCCGCGCCCTCGTCCTCGACCAAGTCGAGAACGGAGTGAGCGTGCGCATGGCGGTCCTCTACCGTCTGCTGACCGGTCAGGAGGAGACCAATGACTGATTACCTCATCCGCGGTGCCGACGTCCTCGGACGCGGAGTCGCCGATATCGCGATCCAGGACGGACGCATCGTCGATCCCGAGCTGCTGGGCGCAGGCGGATATGAGACCGTCGAGGGCGCGGGCCTCGTGGCGCTGCCCGGATTCGTCGACATGCACACCCACCTGCGCGAACCGGGCAAAGAGGACGCCGAGACGGTGCTCACCGGATCCCGTTCGGCGGCATCGGGCGGATTCACCTGTGTCCATGCCATGGCCAACACCGCTCCCGTGGCCGACACCGCAGGAGTCGTCGAACAGGTCCACCGCCTCGGCCGCGCCGCCGGTTTCACCGAGGTCGTCCCCGTCGGTGCCGTGACCACCGGTCTCGAAGGCCGGCAGCTCGCCGAACTCGGGGCCATGGCACGTTCGGGTGCCCGCGTGCGCATGTTCTCCGACGACGGCATCTGCGTGTCCGATCCGCTGCTCATGCGCCGCGCCCTCGAATACGTCAAGACCTTCGACGGGATCATCGCCCAGCACGCACAGGAACCTCGCCTGACCGAAGGCGCGCAGATGAACGAGGGAACGGTCTCGGCCGAACTCGGACTGCCCGGCTGGCCCGCCGTCGCCGAGGAGTCGATCATCGCCCGCGATGTGCTCCTGGCCGAACACGTCGGATCCCGGCTGCACATCTGCCACGTCTCCACCGCCGGCAGCGTCGACCTCATCCGCTGGGCCAAGGCCCGGGGGATCGCCGTGACCGCCGAGGTGACACCGCACCATCTCATGCTCACCGACGAACTCGTACGCACCTTCGACCCCGTGTACAAGGTCAACCCGCCGCTGCGCACCGACCGCGACGTGCAGGCACTGCGGACTGCTCTGGCAGACGGCACGATCGACGTCGTCGGCACCGACCACGCCCCGCACACCGCCGAACACAAGTGCAGCGAATGGACCGCCGCGGCCATGGGCATGGTCGGCATGGAATCCGCGCTGTCCATCGTCGTCGCCGCCATGGCCGACCACGACTTCGACTTCGGCGATGTGGCCCGCGTGATGTCATCGGCACCGGCACGGATCACCGGAGCCTCCGGACACGGCAGCCTCGAAGTCGGGGCGAGCGCGAACATCGTCCTCGTCGACCCGGCCGCACCGCACCGCATCGAACCCGCCGAGCACGCCACGAAGGGACGCAACAACCCCTTCGCCGGTGTCGAAGTCACCACTCAGGTCACCGACACCTTCTTCTACGGCCACCGGGTCTTGGCCGCAGGGGCACTGACCACACCCCACCCGGCAGGAGCAACATGGACACAACAGTAGGCACACTCATCGTCGCCGCCGTCATCCTCCTCGTGATCGTCGCAATCGCCTGGGGATGGAGCCGACGCAAACAGGCCCAGGCGGAAGTCGTCACCCCGCCGAAGCCCCATATGGGCATCAAAGCCGTCGCCGAACCCGTCGAAGGCTCCTATGTGTCGACGACGAAAGCCGGCCATCCGCTCGAACGCGTCGCCGTCCACGGCCTGGGCATCCGCACCACCGGGGAACTCGTCGTCACCGACGGGGGAGTGATCATGGACCTGGCCGGACGCGAAGACTTCCTCATCCCGCGCCGCGACATCGTCTCCGTGGACACCACGAACGGGATGATCGGCAAATTCGTCGAACGCGGAGGCATCATCCGCATCACCTGGCATCTCGGCGACACCCTCGTCGACACGGGCTTCCGCGCCCGCTACGCCGCATCCACCACCCCCACCGTCGACCGCATCCGCGAAATGATCGAAGAGGCACAATGAGCTTTTCCACCACCCCCGCCGTCCTCGTCCTCGAAGACGGCCGGACCTTCCACGGATCCGCCTACGGACACATCGGCGAAACCACCGGTGAGGCCGTTTTCGTCACCGCCATGTCCGGCTACCAGGAGACGCTGACAGACCCGTCCTACCACCGACAGATCATCATCCAGGCCGCTCCGCACATCGGCAACACCGGAGTCAACCGCACCGATGACGAATCCGCCCGGATCTGGGCCGCCGGATATGTCGTCCGCGACGCCTCGCGGATCTCGTCGAACTGGCGTTCCGAAGGCGACCTCGTCGACTGGCTGACCGAGTCCGAGATCGTCGGCATCTCCGACGTCGACACCCGAGCCCTGACCCGCCACCTGCGCGACAAGGGAGCCATGCGCGTGGGCATCTTCTCCGGCGCCGCCGCCGAGGCGCCCGAGTCCGAACTCCTCGCACGAGTCCAGGCCTCCCCGCAGATGGCCGGAGCCAACCTCGTCGACGAAGTCTCGGTCACCGAACCCACCCTCGTACCCGCGACGGGGGAGAAGAGGTTCAGCGTCGCCGCCGTCGACCTCGGCATCAAGTCGATGACCCCCGAGCGACTGTCGGAACGCGGAATCGACGTTCATGTGCTGCCGTCGACGATCAGCTTCGAGCAGATCCGGGCCCTCGGCGTCGACGGAGTCTTCTTCTCCAACGGCCCCGGCGACCCCGCCACCGCAGACGACCAGGTCGAACTGCTGCGCGCCGTGCTCGATGCAGGCATGCCGTTCTTCGGCATCTGCTTCGGCAATCAGCTGCTCGGTCGAGCCCTGGGCTTCGGCACCTATAAGCTGCCCTTCGGCCACCGCGGCATCAACGTGCCCGTGATGGACCGGACCACGGGCAAGGTCGAGATCACCTCGCAGAACCACGGTTTCGCCGTCGACGCTCCGCTGACGGGTGAGACCATCGCCCCGCACAAGGCCGACTACGGCCGGGTGACGGTGTCCCATGTGTGCCTCAACGACGATGTCGTCGAGGGACTCGCCTGCCTCGACATTCCCGCCTTCTCCGTCCAATTCCACCCCGAGGCTGCGGCCGGCCCGCACGATTCGAGCTACCTGTTCGATCGCTTCGTCGACCTCATGTCCGCTTCCCAGGCCGATTCGCCTGCCCAGGCCTAAGGAGAACACCCAATGCCACTGAGACACGACCTCACCTCCGTCCTCGTCATCGGCTCCGGCCCCATCGTCATCGGCCAGGCCTGCGAATTCGACTATTCGGGCACCCAAGCCTGCCGTGTGCTGCGCTCCGAGGGCCTGCGCGTCATCCTCATCAACTCGAACCCGGCGACCATCATGACCGACCCGGACATCGCCGACGCTACGTATGTCGAACCGATCGATCCGGACGTCATCGAGACGATCATCGAGAAGGAACGCCCCGACGCGCTCCTGCCCACCCTGGGCGGACAGACCGCACTCAACGCTGCCATCGCCCTCCACGACGCAGGAGTGCTCGAGAAGTACGGCGTCGAACTCATCGGTGCCGACGTCGACGCCATCCAGCGCGGTGAGGACCGCCAGAAGTTCAAGGACATCGCCGAGGCCTGCGGCGCCGAGGTGGCCCGGTCCGCCATCTGCCACACGCTCGACGAAGCCCTGGCAGCGGCCGAAGAACTCAACTACCCGGTCGTCGTGCGTCCCTCGTTCACCATGGGCGGCCTCGGCTCGGGCATGGCCTACGACGAAGCCGATCTGCGGCGCATCGCCGGCGCCGGCCTGTCCGACTCCATCACCCACGAGGTGCTGCTCGAGGAATCGATCCTCGGGTGGAAGGAATACGAGCTCGAGCTCATGCGCGACAACAAGGACAACGTCGTCGTCGTGTGCTCGATCGAGAACGTCGACCCCGTCGGCGTGCACACAGGCGACTCGATCACGGTGGCCCCGGCGCTGACCCTGACCGACCGGGAATACCAGTCGATGCGCGATATCGGCATCGCCATCATCCGCGCCGTCGGCGTGGACACCGGCGGCTGCAACATCCAGTTCGCCGTCGACCCCAAGACCGGACGCATCATCACCATCGAGATGAACCCACGCGTGTCCCGGTCCTCGGCGCTGGCGTCGAAGGCCACCGGCTTCCCGATCGCGAAGATGGCCGCGAAGCTCGCCGTCGGGTACTCGCTCGACGAGATCCCCAACGACATCACGAAGGTCACCCCGGCCAGCTTCGAACCGACCCTGGACTATGTGGTCGTGAAGATCCCGCGCTTCACCTTCGAGAAGTTCCCGGCCGCGGATCCGACCCTGACGACGACGATGAAATCCGTCGGCGAAGTCATGGCCCTGGGCCGCAACTTCACCACCGCACTGCAGAAGGCGATGCGCTCACTCGAGCAGAAGGACTCCTCGTTCAGCTGGACCGACCTGCCCGACGTCTCCGACGACGACGTCCGCGAATCCGTCCTCGAGGCGATCTCGCACGCCACCGCTGACCGCATCCACTCGGTCCAGCGCGGACTCGCCGCCGGGCTGAGCGCGGCAGAGGTCTTCGACGCCTGCGAGATCGACCCCTGGTACCTCGACCAGATCCAACTCATCAACGAGGTGGCCGCCCATATCCGCGACGCCGACGAACTCGACGAACACGTCCTGCGGGTGGCGAAGAACCACGGCTTCTCCGACGAGCAGATCGCGGGACTGCGCAGCCTCGACACGAGTGTCGTCACCGGCATCCGCCACGCGCTGCGCGTGCGTCCGGTGTTCAAAACAGTCGACACCTGCGCCGGAGAATTCGAAGCGAAGACTCCCTACCACTACTCGAGCTACGACTCCGAGACCGAGGTCATGCCGCGCGACCGCCCGGCCGTGATCATCCTCGGCTCCGGCCCGAACCGCATCGGCCAGGGAATCGAGTTCGACTACTCGTGCGTCCACGCCACCATGGCGATCGGCTCGGCCGGTTACGAGACGATCATGGTCAACTGCAACCCGGAGACCGTCTCGACCGACTACGACACCGCCGATCGCCTGTACTTCGAACCCCTGACGTTCGAAGACGTCATGGAGGTCTACCACGCCGAACTCGCCGCCGGTGAGGTCCTCGGCGTCGTGTGCACCCTCGGCGGGCAGACCCCGCTGGGCCTGGCCGACAAGCTCAAGGCCGCAGGCGTGCCGGTGCTCGGCACGCAGCCCGAAGCCATCGACCTGGCCGAGGACCGCGGAGAGTTCGGAACCGTGCTGGAGAGGGCTGGACTCACCGCTCCCAAGCACGGCACCGCGGTGACCTCTGCGGAAGCGGCAGCGATCGCCGAGAACATCGGCTACCCGGTGCTCGTGCGGCCCTCCTACGTCCTCGGCGGACGCGGAATGCAGATCGTCTACGATCGCACCCAGCTGTTCGACTACATGGCCAGCGCCACGGAGATCTCCACCGATCGTCCGGTCCTCGTCGACCGGTTCCTCGAAGACGCCATCGAGATCGACGTCGATGCCCTCTACGACGGCAACGAGGTCTACATCGGCGGAATCATGGAGCACATCGAAGAAGCCGGAATCCACTCCGGCGACTCCGCCTGCGTACTGCCCTCGTTGACGCTGGGCGAGGACGTGCTCGAGCGTGTCCGCCAGGGAACGAAGGCCATCGCCGAAGGCGTGGGCGTGCGTGGACTGCTCAACATCCAGTTCGCCATCGCCGCCGACGTCCTCCACGTCATCGAAGCCAACCCACGGGCCTCGCGCACCGTGCCCTTCGTCTCGAAGGCGACGTCGACCCAGCTGGCGAAGGCCGCGGCGCTCATCGCCGTGGGCCGCACCATCGAGGACCTCCGCGGTGACCTGCTGACCGCAGAGGGCGATGGCTCGACCCTGCCGCTCGACCATCCGATCGCCGTCAAGGAGGCGGTCCTGCCGTTCAGACGGTTCACCACCGTCGACGGCAAGATCGTCGACTCGGTCCTCGGCCCCGAGATGCGCTCGACCGGTGAGGTCATGGGCATCGACCACAACTTCCCGACCGCGTTTGCGAAGGGACTGCTCGGGTCATCCGTGAAGCTGCCGACCTCGGGCACCGTGTTCGTGTCGGTGGCCGATCGGGACAAACGGGCCATGGTGCTGCCGGTCAAGGAACTCGTCGACATGGGCTTCGACGTCGTCGCGACCACCGGCACCGCGGCCGTGCTCTCCCGCTACGGGATCAAGACCACTCAGGTGCACAAGCACTTCGAGGCCGATGCCGAAGACCGCACGGTCATCGACTACCTCACCGCGGGCACCATCGACATGGTCATCAACGTGCCGTCGGGTCGGCAGGAACGCGCCGACGGCTATGAGATCCGGGCCGCGGCGACCGCGAACTCCGTGCCCCTGATCACCACGCTGGCCGAATTCGCCGCCGCCGTGACCTCCCTCGAAGTGATCCGCGACTCGAAGTTCGACGTGCGCAGCCTGCAGGACTGGAGCGCCTGATGTTCGGCACTCGGCTGGCAGCCGCCATGGACGAACAAGGGCCGCTGTGCGTGGGAATCGACCCGCACGAGCATCTGCTGGCGGCCTGGGGGCTGCCGGCCAGTGCTGCGGGCGTCCGCGAGTTCGCCCTTCGCACGGTCGAGCAGCTCAAGGGTTCGGTGGCCGCTGTGAAACCGCAGTCCGCGTTCTTCGAACAGTACGGCTCCGCCGGAGTCGCCGCTCTCGAAGAGACTCTGGCCGCGGCCAGGGACGCCGGACTGCTCACCGTCCTCGACATCAAACGCGGTGACATCGGCTCGACCATGGGCGCCTACGCGCAGGCCTACCTCGACCCCGCCTCCGCGCTGGCCGCGGACTCGATCACGGTCTCGCCCTACCTCGGGTTCGGAGCCCTGGAGCCGGCGTTCGAACTCGCGGCCGCTCACGGCAAGGGCGTCTTCGTCCTCGCGCTGACCTCGAACCCGGAAGGGGCGGAGGTCCAGCATGCCGTGCGAGACGGCGAATCGGTGGCCGCAGCGATCGTGTCCCGAGTCCGGCAGCGCAACGCTCAGGCACTGGACTCGGCCGACGAGCTCGGTTCGTTCGGACTCGTCGTCGGAGCGACAATCGGCACCGCAGCAGCGGACCTGGGATTCGATCCCAGTGACTGCGGGGGACCGATCCTCGCTCCCGGCGTCGGCGCACAGGGCGCAGGTCTGGCTGAACTGCGCGCCGTCTTCGGCGACCGGGCCCTGGAATCGGGACAGGTGCTCGCCACCGCCTCCCGGGCGGTGCTCGGTGCCGGTCCCGACGGATTGGCCGACGCCGCAGCCGCACTCAACCGTGACCTGAGGGCAGCGGACTGAGCACCGGTGTTCGGATCGCGAGGGCGGTCCGAACACCGGATTCGGCGTTCCGTCGGTGGGCCGATTCCGGCTCGCCACGCCACAAATTTCTGCTCATATCGCCTCTCGGCAGGGATTGTGTCTTAGACTGAGACAACTTCCCTACCTGCCCGTTCATGGTGACAGAGGAGACAAAGTGGCACTCGAACCGTTGACCCCGCAACAGCGTTCCGCTGCGTTGGACAAAGCGTTCAAGGCACGTCAGGCACGAGCCGAAGTGAAGTCGGCGCTCAAGACCGGCGATACCGATCTCGCGGCCGTGCTCAAGAAGGCAGCAGACGACGAAGCACTGGCGAAGATGCGTGTGCTCGATCTGCTCAGGGCCCTGCCCGGAGTCGGCGACCGGCGAGCCGAGGCCGCCATGGAAGAGGTCGGCATCGCCACCTCCCGGCGGATCAAAGGTCTGGGTGTGCACCAGAAGTCCGCCCTGTTGGAGAAATATTCCTGAGTGTGACAACCTCAGACCTGTGAATAATCGACTCACCGTCCTCGCGGGTCCGACCGCCGTCGGAAAAGGCACCATCAGCACCTATATTCGGCAGAACCACCCCGAGGTCTGGTTCTCCGTGTCGGCCACGACCCGCCCCCGGCGCCCCGGTGAGATCGATGGTGTCCATTATCACTTCCTCACCGACGACGCTTTCGACGCTCTCATCGCCGAGGATCGGCTGCTCGAATATGCCGTCGTCCACGGGCGCCACCGCTACGGCACGCCTTCGGCTCCGGTGGAGGAGAAGCTCGACCAGGGGATTCCCGCACTGCTCGAGATCGACCTGCAGGGCGCCCGTCAGGTCAAAGAGAAGATGCCCGATGCCCGCTTCGTCTTCCTCGCCCCGCCCAGCTGGGAGGAACTCGTCTCCCGACTGACCGGCCGCGGCACCGAAACCGAAGAGGAGCAGGAGCGGCGACTGGCCACCGCGAAACGCGAATTGGCCGCCGAATCGGAGTTCGACGTGACCATCGTCAACGACCACGTTCGCACTGCGGCCGAAGAACTCCTATCATTGATGGGTATAGCCACTTCCGATTAGATGGGAATCTCCTTGCCCGCACAGCCTGAAGGCATCACCAACCCTCCGATCGACGATCTGCTGAACGTGACCGGTTCGAAGTACGAACTGGTCTCGATCGCGGCAAAGCGCGCCCGTCAGATCAACTCGTACTACGCCCAGCTGCAGGAGGGACTGCTCGAGAACGTCGGTCCGCTCGTCACGCCCGGCACCAACGAGAAGCCCCTGTCGATCGCTCTGCGTGAGGTCAACGAGTCGAAGATCGTCGCTCGCGAGGTCTCCGAAGCTGACTTCATCCAGGCCGCACCCGAGGCCGAAGCCACCGCTCCTGTGAGCAACGACGGCGCGATCGACTTCAGCGACCAGTGAGAATCGTACTCGGCGTCGCCGGTGGGATCGCCGCCTACAAGGCGGCACACATCATCCGGCGACTCCGGGAGCTCGACCACAGCGTCAAGGTCGTTCCGACGGCCAACGCACTGAAATTCATCGGTGCCCCCACTCTTGAGGCCCTGTCCGGCCAGACCGTGACCACCGATGTCTTCGACGAGATCGACACCGTCAATCATGTGCGCATCGGACAGGAAGCCGAACTCGTCATCATCGCCCCGGCGACCGCCGACCTGATCGCGAAGATCGCCGCCGGGCGAGCCGATGATCTGCTCACCGCCTCCGTGCTCACGACGACCGCCGAGGTCGTCGTGGCTCCGGCCATGCACACGGAGATGTGGCTCAATCCCGCCACCGTCGCCAACATCGCGACCCTGCGCTCCCGCGGCGTCCACGTCCTCGATCCTGCAGTCGGGCGACTCACCGGACCCGATTCCGGTCCCGGACGCCTGCCCGAACCCGAAGAGATCATCGACTTCGCGCTCTCGGTCAAGGACGGCACCGCCGGCGACCCGACCGACGCGCCCACCGACCCCAGCGGAGCTCTGTCCGGTCGCCGCATCGTCATCAGCGCCGGCGGCACGCGGGAAGCACTCGACCCCGTGCGCTTCCTCGGCAACCGCTCCTCGGGCAAACAGGGCGTCGCCCTGGCCAAGGCCGCTCATGCCGCGGGTGCATCAGTCGAACTCGTCGCCGCGAACATCGACACCGGGCTGCTGACGGGACTGCCTGCTGACATCACGGTCACTGCGGTCGAATCCACTCTGGAGCTGCAGGAGGCGATGCATGCCGCTCAGGCCCGCGCCGATGCCATCATCATGGCCGCCGCCGTCGCCGACTACCGACCCGCCGAGACCACGGACTCGAAGATGAAGAAGACCGGAGACGAGGGGCTGACCCTGCGTCTGACGCAGAACCCGGACATCCTGCGCGGACTCGTCGACGAGCGCCGGCGTCAGAGCAGCCTCGGCCGTCAGATCATCGTCGGGTTCGCCGCCGAGACCGGTGACGCCGACACGACCGCGCTCGACTACGCGCGGGCCAAGTTCGAGCGCAAGGGCGTCGACCTGCTCGTGTTCAACGACGTCTCCGACGACCGTGCCTTCGGCCGCGATGACACCATGGTCCAGATCATCTCCTCCGACCACGGGACCATCGTCGTCGGTGAGGAATTCCACGGATCGAAGGACCATGTTTCACAAAAGGTCATTGCGGCCGTGACCGACCAATTCACCCACGTAGAATCGACAACGTGACACACACAAACCTGCGCCTCTTCTCTTCCGAGTCCGTCACCGAGGGACATCCCGACAAGATCTGCGACCAGATCAGCGATGCGGTGCTCGACGACCTGCTCCGGCAGGATCCCAACGCCAAAGTGGCCGTGGAGACCATGGTCACCACCGGACTCGTCCACGTCGCCGGTGAGGTGAATACGGCCGCCTACGCCGATGTCGCCGGGATCGTGCGCAGCCTCATCACAGGGATCGGCTACGACTCCTCGGACACCGGCTTCGACGGACACTCCTGCGGAGTCTCCGTGTCGATCGGCAGCCAGTCCACGGACATCCACTCCGGTGTGACGAACCCGCTGGACTTCCGCGAGGCCGTCGAATCCTCCGACCACGGCACCAGCCTCGGTGCCGGAGACCAGGGGCTGATGTTCGGCTATGCCGACAACTCCACCGATGTCCTCATGCCGCTGCCCATCCACCTGGCCTCCCGCATGGCCGAGCAGCTCTCTGCAGTGCGCAAGTCCGGTCGACTCGACTATCTGCGTCCCGACGGGAAGACGCAGCTGACACTGGGATACGACGGGGACGAAGCCGTGTCGATCGAGAACGTCGTCGTCTCTACCCAGCATTCGGCGCAGGCCAGCCAGTCCCAGCTGCACACGGAGATCAGGGAATTCGTCATCGATCCGGTCATCGCCGACTCCGGTCTCGACGCTTCGGGTGCGAACATCCACATCAACCCGGCCGGTCCCTTCGTCACGGGCGGGCCGATGGGCGATGCCGGTCTGACCGGTCGGAAGATCATCGTCGACACCTACGGCGGGTTCTCCCGTCACGGAGGCGGCGCGTTCTCCGGCAAGGATCCATCGAAGGTCGACCGTTCCGCGGCCTACGCGATGCGCTGGGTGGCGAAGAACGTCGTCGCCGCCGGTCTGGCCGACCGGGCCGAAGTGCAGGTGTCCTATGCGATCGGCCGTGTCGACCCGATGGGCCTGTACGTCGAGACATTCGGAACGGAGAAGGTCGATCCGAACGCGATTTCACGGGCCATCCGCGAGGTCTTCGACCTCCGCCCGGCGATGATCATCGCCGAACTCGATCTGCTCCGCCCGATCTACTCGCAGACCTCGACCTACGGCCACTTCGGCCGCGAACTGCCCGACTTCACCTGGGAGGTCACGGACCGCGCCGAGGATCTGCTGCGCGCCGTGTCCTCCAACTAGTCTGCCGTCGGCGTGGACGAACCCCTCCCGATCGACACCGGCACCTCGGCCGAGGGCCAGGTGCCCCTGGCTCCGACCGATCCGGTCGCCCGCGTGCTCATCGACCATCCCGTCCCGCACCTGGCGCGGACCTTCGACTATGCGGTCCCGGACAAGCTCGCCGAGGCGGCCCTGCCCGGTGTGCGCGTGCGTGTAAGGTTCGCCGGGAAGCTGCGTGACGGCTATCTGCTCGAACGCGTCGAATCCTCGGACCACGTCGGACCGTTGGCGACGATCCAACGCATCAGCGGACCCGTCCGAGTGCTCAGTGAGGATCTGCTCGCCTTGAGCGAAGCGGTCGCCCGTCGCTACGGCGGGACGCTCGCCGATGTGCTGCGCCTGGCCATCCCACCGCGCCATGCCCGCGGCGAGAAAGCCGTGCTCAAGGTGGAGAAGGCGGGAGACCCGGACGCGCAGACCGATGCGGACGCCACGGACCCAGCGACCGGGCCGAACGACGGGCCGGCGGATGATCCGCAGCTGCTGAACCGCCTCGGCGAATGGGTTCTCTCGGCGGGGGACCAGCCCACGGCCGACGATGCCTCGGCGTTGCCTCGGCGCAGGGCCGTGGCGTGCACACCCGGGCCGACGCCGGGGCTGAGCTGGATCCGTGCCGGACTCGATGCCGCACGGGCGAGTCTCGAGGCCGGCCGGTCCGTGCTCTGGCTCGTGCCCGATCATCGCGAACTCGCCGTGCTCCAGTCGACCCTCACCCGAGCGGGGATCGCGGAGGTCTCGGTGCTCAGCGCCGAGACGTCACCGGAGCTGCGCTGGCAGGCCTGGCTGCGCGGACTGCTCGGACACACGCGGATCACGATCGGCACGCGTGCGGCGGCCTTCGCTCCTGTCGCGGACCTGGGGCTCATCATCTGCACCGACGACGCGAACCTCAACTATCTCGATCAGCACGCCCCGTATCCGCACGCCAGGGAGGTCTGCCTGCTGCGATCGACGATCGAGGACACCGAACTGCTCTTCGCCTCCACCGACCGCAGCGCCGAAGTCCAGCGCCTCGTCGAGATCGGCTGGCTGGCCGATGTCACTCCGGTCGGTCCGGCCAGACGCCATGCCGCACCGGTCGTCTTCGTCCCCGACGAGGACCGGGACCCCTTCGCCTGGCAGCGCATTCCCAGCCGCGCCTGGCAGATCATGCGCACGGCGCTGCGTCCGCGTCCCCGGGACGGGGGAGTGCCCGGTCCGGTGCTCGTGCAGGTGCCGCGGTCCGGGTACTATCCGGTCTTCGCCTGTGCCCGCTGCCAGGAAGTCGCCCGCTGCCCGCAATGTCAGGCGACGCTGACCACACAGTCGGAGGTCGGTCCTTTCGCCTGCCGATCCTGCGGCTATCACTCGGAGACCTTCAGCTGCCTGCGCTGCCGCTCGCACCAGGTGCGGTCGATCGTGCGCGGCCGGGCCCGCACCGTCGAAGAGCTCGCCCGTGCACTGCCGGATGTCGAGATCGTCGAATCCGGAGGCGACCACATCTCCACTGTCCTCGACGAGACCCCGCGACTCGTGGTCGCCACGACGGGAGCCGAACCGTATGTGCTCGGCGGCTATGCCGCGGCGATCCTCTTGGATTCGCTGTGGCCGGGACCCTGGATGCGCTCGATCGACGAAAGTGTGGCACGCCGGCTGCGTGCCGCCTCCCTCGTGCGCTCACGCGATGACGGAGGATCGGTCTACCTCGGCGACGAGGACGAACTCATCCGGCAGACCCTGACCGCCTTCGACCCCACGACCTTCATGTCACGGCAGCTGAGCGACCGAAAGGTCCTCGGCTTCCCGCCCTACCGACGGATCCTCGAACTCAGGGGAGCAGGCGCCGACATCGACGACGTGCTCAGACAGATCGGCGAGGTGGAGGAACTCCTGCGTGAGGACGCCGAGGACGGCCAGCGCAGCGTCAGCGCCTACCCGTTCTCCGCCGGAGACCGCGTCGGGACGAGAGCGGCCGAGATCATCGCCTCCCGCTCGGCGAAGAAGCAGCCGCTGGTGCGAGTGCGCATCGATGATCCCCGGTCGCTGTGACGGCGCGGCGAACCAGTAGAATCCAAGTCGTGGATATCGTCTTCGCCGGCACCCCTGATGTCGCAGTTCCCGCCCTCGAGGCCTTAGCGGCCTCGGACCACCGCATCCGTGCGGTGCTCACCCGACCCGATGCGCCCGTGGGGCGGAAAAGGATCCTCACCCCGTCACCGGTGAAGACCCGCGCGCTCGAACTCGGACTGCCCGTCATCGAAGCCGGTCGTCTGCGCGGCGACGTCATCTGCCAGCTGCGGGAACTCGATGTCGACGCCGTCGCCGTCGTCGCCTTCGGAGCCATCGCCGGACCCGCCGCACTGGACACGGCTCGCCTCGGCTGGTTCAACCTCCACTTCTCCCTGCTGCCGGCCCACCGCGGAGCCGCCCCCGTCCAACGCGCGATGATAGGCGGCGAGACCACCAGCGGAATCAGCGTGTTCCGCATCGATACCGGCATGGACACCGGGCCGGTGCTGCGCCGGTTGGAACTGCCGCTCGACCACGCGGACGTCGCCGAGGCCCTCGACGACTATGCCCACCGCGGGGCCCCCGAACTCGTCGCCGCCTTCGACGATCTCGCCGCCGGCACCGCCGCCCTGACACCGCAGACCGGTGAGTCCAGCCATGCGGAGAAGATCACCGTCACCGACGCCCACCTCGACCTGTCCGCATCCACGAGCGAGGTCATCAACCGGGCTCGCGGGACCAGTCCCGCACCGGGACCGTGGGTGGAGCTCGACGGCAAGAGGACGAAGCTCTTCGGACTCTCGCCTGCACCCGAGGTGACAGCCTCCGGCGCGATCGGCGAACTGACCACCTGGCAGCAGCGGCCGGTGCTGCGCTGCGGCGACGGCTGGGTCCGGGTCGAGCAGATCCAACCCTTCGGCAAGCCCCGGATGAATGCGGCCGACTTCCTGCGCGGCCGCGGTGACGTGACCTTCGACCCCTATACCGATGAGGAATCATAAGAGCCATGGCTGAGTCAGCAGACAGAGACCGCCGAGGCGGCAGCCGCGGCCGAGGCGGCCACCGAGGCACCGACCGCCGCGGCGGCCACGGCCGCGGCAGAGGCGATCGGGACCGGACAGGTCAGGAGGGCGGAGCACCGCAGGGTGAACGAACGGGCAAGAACCTGCCGCGGCGCATCGCCTGGGAAGTCCTCCTCGATGTGGCGACGAAGGACGCCTATGCGAACCTGCTGCTGCCAGCCAAACTCTCCCGCACGCATATGGGTGCCCAGGATGCGGCCTTCACGACCGAACTCACTTACGGAGCCCTGCGTCGGCAGAAGTTCTACGATGCGGTCATCGAAATCGCCTCGTCCCGCGCCATCGACAAGATCGATCCCGAACCCTTGGCCGCGATGCGACTCGGCGCCCACCAGCTGCTGTCGATGCGGGTGCCCAACCATGCGGCACTGTCCGAAACCGTGGCCGTGGTCAAACGCTCGGCGGCGAAGACCGCCGGATTCGTCAACGCCGTGCTCCGCCGCATCTCGGAAGCCGAACCCGACGTGTGGCTCGACCGCGTCACCGGCGAGGCCGACGAGACCACCCGACTGGCAATCGAACACTCCCACCCCGAATGGGTCGTCCGTGCACTGAACCAGGCGCTCAAGGGACACGGCCGCGACGCCTCCGAGCTCGAAGCCCTGCTGGCAGCCGACAACGCGCCCGCAAAGGTCGGTGTGTCCGCCCTGCCCGGGCTCATCGACCGCACCGAACTGCCGGGGGAACCCACCCCGCTGTCGCCGATCGGCGTCACCCTGGAGACCGCAGTGCCCCGAGACGTGGCAGCCGTGGCCGACGGACGCGCCCGCGTCCAGGACGAAGGATCCGCGCTCGTCGCCCTCGCCCTGGCCGAGGTCGACGCACCCACCGGAACCTGGGCCGACCTGTGCGCCGGACCCGGCGGCAAGGCCGCCGTCCTCGCGGCCAGAGCAGCCGGCGAATCGACAACCCTCGAAGCCTTCGACTCCAGCGAACACCGTGTCGACCTCGTCCGCGACTCCACCAAGGCGCTGACCAACGTCACCGCCGCCGTCCGCGATGGCCGCGACGCTCGCGGACCCTACTCGAAGACCCTCGTCGACGTGCCCTGCTCCGGACTCGGCGCCCTGCGCCGCCGCCCCGAAGCCCGCTACCGCAGACGACCCGAGGACATCACGGCGCTGACCTCACTCCAGAGAGAGCTGCTCGCCGCTGCCCTCGACGCCTGCGCTCCCGGGGGAGTGGTCGCCTACTCGACGTGCTCACCGCACTACGCCGAGACCGTGCTCATCGTCGACGAGGTTCTGCGCCTGCGAGCCAAGTCCGTGAGCGCTGACGTGGAGATCCTCGACACCCCGGCCGTGCTGTCGGCGATCACCGGCAGCGAGGCGGAGTCGTTCGCCTCGGTGACCCGTGAAGACGGGCGATACGCCCAGCTCTGGCCCCATGTCCACAACAGCGACGGAATGTTCCTGGCTCTCCTGCGAAAGGCGAAATGACCCATGTCGATCGACATCAACCCCTCCATCCTGTCCTCGGACTTCTCCGATCTGCGCGGTGAGCTCGTGAAGATCAGCACCGCCGATATGGCCCACATCGACGTCATGGACAACCATTTCGTGCCGAACCTCACCTTCGGCCCGCCCGTCGTCGAACGCATCCAGGCGATCTCACCAATCCCGCTCGACGCCCACCTCATGATCGCCGATGCCGACCGCAATGCTCCCGTGTACGCGGAGATCGGCTGCGCCTCGGTGACCTTCCACGCCGAGGCGGCCGCCGCCCCCGTCCGTCTCGCCCGGGAACTGCGCCGCCTCGGGGCCAAGGCCAGCCTCGCGCTCAAACCGGCCACCCCGATCGAACCCTTCATCGACCTCCTCGGCGAATTCGATCAGATCCTCATCATGACCGTCGAACCCGGATTCGGCGGGCAGAAGTTCCTCGACGTGTGCCTGCCGAAGATCACGCGGACCCGCGAAGCGATCTCGGCTGCCGGACTCGAGATCCGGCTGCAGGTCGACGGGGGAGTCTCCGCGGCGACGATCGACCGCGTCGTCGACGCCGGTGCCGACGTCCTCGTCGCCGGCTCCGCCGTCTACGGTGCCGACGATGCCGCAGCGGCCATCAGCGAGCTGCGCACCCTCGCCGCCGCACACACCCACTGACCGATCCGGGGCCGAATGACGCTTCCGGCCCACACCTGAAGAGAGCCTGCGATGGACCTGTTCGACTGGTTGAACACCCCGGCATTCGAACTGCTGGGCAAACCCGTGCCGTACTCCGACCTGTTCGGCAACATCTGCGCGCTGGCCACGGTTGTCCTGGCACTGCGGCGGAACATCCTGTCCTGGCCGGTGCAGATCCTCGGTTCCATCCTCCTGTTCTCCGCGAGCCTGTCCGCCGGCCTCGGCGGGAACGCCTCTCGGCAGGTCGTCATCATCGTCGCCGCGGTCTGGGGATGGACGCAGTGGAAGAAGTCCAAGGCCACCGCCGGCGAAGTCCTCGTCCGCTGGGCGACCTGGAAGGAACGGGCGATCCTGCTCGCGGCTCTCGTCATCGGCACCGGAGTCTTCGGCTGGGTCCTCGCCGCAGGCGGGTGGTCCTGGAACCCGTACCCCGACGCGTACATCTTCATCGGCTCGATCGTAGCCATGTATGCCCAGGGCCGAGCCATCGTCGAATTCTGGTTCGTCTGGCTCGCCGTCGACCTCGTCGGCATTCCGCTGGCGATCTCCGGCGGGCTCGTCTTCTCCGGAGCCGTGTACCTGTTCTTCCTCGTCATGGTCATCCTCGGACTCGTCGACTGGTCGAAGCGCTCCCGCCAGACGATCTCGGCACCTCATCGTCCCGCCACCGACATCGGCCGCGAACCCGAGGACTGAGAGGCGGCGGCCGCAGTGCCGTCGGCTGACTGCCGCGTTTTGGAACATGAGACCCCGAACGCTGCGGTCGAGAGGCATGCATTAGGCTGGAGAAGTGAAGACCTTTGATTCTCTCTACGCCGAACTCCAGCAGAAATCCCTCGATCGCCCCACCGGCTCGAAGACCGTGGCCGAACTCGACGCCGGAGTCCATGCGATCGGCAAGAAGGTCGTGGAAGAGGCCGCCGAAGTGTGGATGGCCGCCGAATACGAGACCAAGGACGAGCTCGCCGAGGAGATCTCGCAGCTGCTCTACCACGTGCAGGTGATGATGATCGCCAAGGGACTGACCCTCGACGACGTCAACACCCACCTCTGAGACCTTCCCCCGAACCTGACCGACCCGACGCCATCGAACTCCAAGGGACCCCATGCTGCGTGTAGCCGTGCCCAACAAGGGCGCACTGTCCGAAGCCGCCTCCGACATGCTCAGCGAGGCCGGATACTCCACTCGACGCGGAACCAAGACACTCGTCCATCAGGACGAGGTCAACGGAGTCGAATTCTTCTACCTGCGCCCCCGCGACATCGCCATCTACGTCGGCTCCGGCATCCTCGACGCCGGAATCACCGGCCGTGACCTGCTGCTCGAGTCACAGGCCGAAGCCGATGAGGTGCTCGGACTCGGATTCGGCGCGTCCCGCTTCTTCTACGCTGGCACCACCGGCTCCTTCACCTCGCCCGACCAGCTGGCCGGTGCCCGCATCGCCACGAGCTTCCCGAATCTCGTGGATGCCGACCTGCAGCGACGCGGCATCGCCGCAACGACCGTGCAGCTCGACGGAGCGATCGAGGTCTCCATCCAGCTCGGAGTCGCCGACGCCATCGCAGATGTCGTCGAGACCGGCTCCACACTGCGCGCCGCAGGACTCGAAACCTTCGGCGAGCCGCTCCTCGAATCCGAAGGAGTGCTCATCCAGCGCGACGGCGCTGAATCCCGCATCGGCGTGCTCAAACGCCGCCTCGAATCGGTCATGGTCGCCCGCCAGTACGTGCTCGTCGACTACAACATCGAACAGCGCCTGGTGCCCGAAGCGATCTCGCTGACCCCGGGGCTCGAATCCCCGACCGTGTCTCCGCTGCAGGAGACCGGGTGGGTCGCCGTGCGCGTCATGGTCGAAGCGAAGGAAGTCAACAACGTCATGGACCGACTCTACGGAGTCGGGGCGCGTGCGATTCTGGTGACGAACATTGGCGCCTGCCGAATCTGATCTTGCCGTGTTCCGGCCCCGACAGGTGCGCATCATCAGCATCGTCGGTGCCGTTGCTGTGACCGCGGGGTTCGCGGTCCTGTCCGTGGCGCTGTTCGTCGTGGACTGGGAACCGTGGACAGTGCTCGACATGGTATGGATGAACCTGCTGGGCATTCTCTTCGGAGCTGCCCTGCTGCGCATCTCCGATATTCAGGCTCGGCCCACCGAGGAGGGCCTGGTGGTCAAGAACATGGTGCGCACTCGTCGACTCGACTGGGGACAGATCCTCGGTGTGACGTTCTCACCCGAGGGCGATGACCCGTGGCCCCTGTTGGATCTCACCGACGGCACCACCTGTGCGGTGATGGCGATCCAGCATGCAGACGGTCGCCGCGCCCATGCGGATGTCGCACGATTGCGTATGCTCATCAACAGACGCACCCACTTCAAGGAGGACTAGGAATGGCGAACGAGACACCCGAGACCGCGGCGGGACCCCTGACCGGATATACCGTCGTCGACCTCTCCCGAGCACTCGCCGGCCCTCATGCGGGAATGATGTTCGGCGACCTCGGTGCGCGTGTCATCAAGGTCGAGAACCCCGGCAAGGGCGATGATTCGCGGTCCTGGGGACCTCCCTTCGTCGGGCCTGCGGACAACCCTCAGGCCACCTACTTCTTCTCATGCAACCGCAACAAGGAATCCATCGCCCTCGACCTCAAATCCGAGACAGGCAACGACACCCTGACCGGACTCATCGCACGCGCCGATGTGCTCATCGAGAACTTCCGCTCCGGAGTCCTCGACCGACTCGGCTTCTCCACCGCCCGCTGCATGGAGATCAACCCGCGCCTGGTCATCCTCTCCATCACCGGCTTCGGCCATGACGGCCCCGAAGCCTCCCGCGCCGGCTACGACCAGATCGCCCAGGGCGAAGCCGGCCTGATGTCGCTGACCGGCTCGGGGCCCGATGACATGCAGCGCGTGGGAGTGCCGATCGCCGACCTGCTCGCCGGAATCTACGGCTCCTACGGTGTGCTGGCCGCGCTCCTCGAACGCGAACGCACCGGAAAGGGCAAGGTCGTTCGCACCTCGCTCATCGCCGGAATGGTCGGCGTCCACGCCTTCCAGGGAACCAGAGCGACCGTGGCCGGACAGGAACCGCAGCCCGGCGGCAACCACCACCCGTCGCTGTCGCCCTACGGACTCTTCACCTGCCGCGACGGCGCCGTGCAGATCTCCGTGGGCAACGAGAACCTGTGGCAGAAGTTCTGCGCCGCCTTCGACATCGATCCCGCAGCCGAAGGACTGGCCGACAACGCCTCCCGTGTGGCCAACCGGCCCGCCCTCATCGAACTCATCGAAGACCGCTTCTCCGCCTACGACGCAGCCGATCTGCTGCACAGACTCACCGAGGCGGGAATCCCGTCCGGCACGGTGCGCACCCTGCCCGAGGTCTACCAGTGGGACCAGGCACTCAGCCAGGGACTCAAGGTCTCCGTCGAACACCCGGTGCTCGGCGACATCGACCTGCCCGGACCGCCGCTGCGCTTCTTCGACGCCGATGCCTCCGGTGAGGTCGAAACCACCCGCACCGCTCACGACGCCCCGCCGCTACTCGACGAAGACGCGGAATCCATCGTGGCGTGGCTCGCCGACGGAAACTGAGGGGGAGACCTCATGCCGCGTCTGAATGCCTACGAACTCGTCGACATCGTCCTCGACGAAGGATCGTTCCTGTCCTGGGACTCCGCACCGATCCGACCCGCCGGCGGGATCTCGGCCGCCTACGCGGCTGCACTCGACGCCGCTGCGCAGAAGTCCGGCGTCGACGAATCCATCATCACCGGCGAAGGCACCATCGACGGTCGCCGAGTGGCCGTGATCGCCGGCGAATTCCGGTTCCTCGCCGGCTCGATCGGCGTGGCCGCGGCCGAGCGCCTCGTCGACGCGATCGAACGCGCGACCCTCGAAGGGCTGCCGCTGCTGGCCGGCCCCGCCTCGGGCGGAACCCGCATGCAGGAGGGCACCATCGCCTTCCTGTCGATGGTGAAGATCACCAACGCCGTGATCGCCCACCGCAAAGCCGGACTGCCCTACCTCGTCTACCTGCGCCATCCGACCACAGGAGGCGTCTTCGCCTCCTGGGGATCCCTGGGGCATGTCACCGTCGCCGAGCCCGGATCCCTCATCGGATTCCTCGGCCCCCGGGTATATGAGGCAATCTACGGGGAGACGTTCCCTCAGAACGTGCAGACCGGGGAGAACCTGCACAAGATGGGCATCGTCGACGCCGTCATCGGTCCCGAACGCATCGCCGGCACCGTCTCCCGCGTCCTCGATGTGCTCATGGGCGCCCAGGAGGTCCCGAGCCAGGTGCCGAATCCGGACACGGCCCCGGCCACCGTGGACCCGAATTCCGATGCCTGGGCCGCGATCACCAGCTCGCGCCGGCCCGAGCGGCCCGGCGTCCGTGATCTGCTGCGGACCGCCGCGAACACCGTGCTGCCGCTCAACGGCACCGGCGAAGGCGAGAAGGATCCCGGACTGCTGCTGGCCCTGGCGAAGTTCGGTTCCGCACCGTGCATCGTCCTCGGCCAGGACCGGTTCCGGCAGGACTCCCGGGCCCCCATGGGACCGGCGGCCCTGCGTGAGGCCAGGCGCGGCATGCGTCTGGCAGCGGAACTGCGCCTGCCGCTCGTCACCGTCATCGACACCCCCGGTGCGGCCCTGTCGAAGGAAGCCGAAGAGGGCGGAATCGCCGGTGAGATCGCCCGCAGCCTCGCCGACCTCGCGAACCTCGACGCCCCCTCCGTCTCGCTCATCCTCGGCGAGGGCTCCGGAGGCGGCGCACTGGCACTCATCCCCACCGACCGGGTGCTCAGCGCCGAGAACGGCTGGCTCTCGCCGCTGCCGCCCGAAGGCGCCTCGGCGATCGTGCACCGCACCACCGAGAAAGCTGCCGAGATGGCTCAGAACCAAGGTGTGCACGCCCCCATGCTGCAGGCCAACGGAGTCGTCGACCGGATCATCGCTGAACACCCCGACGCCAGCGACGAGCCGTTGGACTTCGTCGCCCGGGTCGGTGAGACACTCGAATACGAACTCATCTCGCTCATGCGCGAACCATCGGCCAGGCGCCTGGCCCGCCGGATGGATCGCTATCGGGGCCTGGGAATCTAGGAGGACTGCGTGGTAGCTGTCAGAGTCATCCCCTGTCTGGACGTCGACCGCGGACGCGTCGTCAAGGGAGTGAAGTTCGCCGACCTCAGGGACGCCGGCGACCCGGTCGAACTCGCCCGCCGCTACGGCGAATCCGGTGCCGACGAACTCACCTTCCTCGACGTCACGGCCAGCAGCGGAGACCGGGAGACCGTCCACGACGTCGTCCGCGCCTGCGCCGAAGAGGTCTTCATCCCACTGACCGTCGGCGGCGGAATCCGCAGCGTCGCCGACGTCGACCGTCTGCTGCGCGACGGAGCCGACAAGGTCTCGGTCAACACCTCGGCGGTGAAGAACCCGGAGCTCATCAGCGAGATCTCCCGACACTTCGGCAACCAGGTCCTCGTCCTCTCCCTCGACGCGCGCCGCACACAGGGGGCGAACACGGATTCCGGGTTCGAAGTCACCACCCGCGGCGGCCGCGATGGCACGGGCCGCTGCGCGATCGACTGGGTCCGGGAAGCCGCCGACCGCGGAGTCGGCGAGATCCTGCTCAACTCCATCGACGCCGACGGCACACGTGAGGGATTCGACCTCGAACTCATCAGCGCCGCCCGCGCCGCCGTCCACGTGCCGCTCATCGCCTCGGGCGGAGCCGGCAGGGTCGAACACTTCGCCCCGGCGGTGGAAGCAGGTGCCGATGCGCTGCTGGCCGCCAGCGTCTTCCATTTCGGCACACTGAGCATCGCCGAGGTCAAGGACTCACTGCGTGCGCAGGGAATCGACGTCCGATGAGCAGCGATATCGACGCCACCCCGGACAACTGGCGGGAGATCATCACGCTCAATGACGACGGGCTCATCCCGGTCATCGTCCAAGAGGCGACGAGCGGAGAGGTGCTCATGCTCGCCTGGATGGACATCGAAGCCGTCTGCCGCACACTGGACACGAAGCGAGCCACCTACTGGTCACGCTCCCGTCGCGAATACTGGGTGAAGGGGGAGACCTCGGGCCATGTCCAGCATGTCCGCTCGCTCGGCCTCGACTGCGATGCCGACACTCTGCTCATGCTCGTCGACCAGACCGGGCCCGCCTGCCATACGAACACCCCGACCTGCTTCACCGGAAGGACCATCAGTGTCGACTGAACCAGCGGCGAACCCGACCGACCTGCCGATCCGCCCCAGCCTCGAACAGTTCCGGGCCCTCGGTGCGGACCATCGACTGGTGCCGGTCCACACCCAGGTGCTCGCGGACTCGGAGACCCCACTGAGCCTCTACCGCAAACTCACCGACGGCGGACCGGGAAGCTTCCTGTTCGAATCCGCGGTCGCCGGGTCCTGGGCGAGATACTCCTTCATCGGATCGGCACCCGTGGCCACCCTCATCTCCACCGAGGACGGATTCCACTGGACCGGCACTCCGCCGGTGGGCATCCCCACCGACGGCGACGTCCTCGACGCGGTCACCGCCACCCTCGACCTCCTCGCCGTGGCCGAAGCGGAATCGCCGCTGCCGCCGATGGTCTCGAGCTTCGTCGGCTACTTCGGGTGGGACATCGTCCGCCGTTTCGAGCGGCTCGGCCCGCCGCGGCCCAACGAACACCATTTGCCGACCGTGCAGCTGATGATCCCCGGCGATATCGCCGTCTTCGACCACTATTCGGGAATGGTCACCCTCGTGGCCAACGTGTTCAACGTCAACGGCGCCGATACCGGCATCGACGACGCCCACGCCTCCGGAGTCGAACGCATCGCCGCGATGTGCGACCGCCTCCGGCAGCCCAGCCCGGCCGATGTCCTCCGCCCCCGGAAGGCCGACCCCGAGGTGGCCACCCGCACCCAGCCGCAGATGTACCTCGACGGTGTGGAGGCGGCGAAGCAGAAGATCGTCGACGGCGAGATCTTCCAGGTCGTCGTCGGTCAGCGCTTCGACACCCCGTGCGACGCGGACGCGCTGAGCGTGTACCGGATGCTGCGGCATGCGAACCCGAGCCCCTTCATGTACCTGCTCAACCTCCACGACGACGGAGGCGAGCCGGTGAGCATCATCGGCTCCTCGCCGGAGGCACTCGTCACCGTCCGGTCCGGAGAGGTCATCACCCACCCGATCGCCGGTTCGCGACCCCGCGGCACCACTCCGGAAGCCGACGACTCCCTGGCCCGGGAGCTCCTCGCCGATGAGAAGGAACGAGCCGAGCACCTCATGCTCGTCGACCTCGCCCGCAATGACCTGGCGAAGGTCTGCGCGGCCGGCACCATCGACGTCAGCGAGTTCATGGACATCGTCCGCTACAGCCACATCATGCACATCTCATCGACCGTGCGGGGCGAACTCGAACCCGGAACCACCGCCATCGACGTCCTCCGGGCGACTTTCCCAGCCGGGACGCTCTCGGGTGCGCCCAAACCCCGGGCGCTGCAGATCATCGACGAACTCGAACCCGTCGGACGCGGAATCTACGGGGGAGTGGTCGGCTACATGTCCTTCACCGGCGATCTCGACCTCGCCATCGCCATCCGCACGGGAGTGCTCCGCGACGGCACGATGAGCGTCTACGCCGGAGGCGGGCTCGTCGCCGACTCCGTGCCGGAGACCGAATACCGGGAATCGGAGAACAAGGCCGCGGCCGTGCTGCGTGCCGCCGCCGCGGCCGATGCGCTGGACTCGACGGAGGGAACCCGGAGGTGAGGCCATGACGAAATCACGCGGAGTCCTCATCGTCCTCGTCATCGCCGCCGCACTGTGGGCGCTGACGATCTCCGCCTGGCAGGCCGGCGCCGGCGGCGACACACTCGGACCCACCGGTGTGGCGAAGGTCACCGAGGATGCGAGCTCGCAGGCCTCGCCCGTGGCCACCGCCTGTGTGGCGATCATCGCCGTCTCGGGTCTGCTCGCCGCAATGCTCGGTCGGATCGGACGCTTGGTCGTCCTCGGTCTGGCCGGGATCGCCGGCATCGGCTACGGGATCACGGCCCTGAGCGCCGCCTCGGCGCCGGGAGCCACCTCCTGGGCGATCATCGCGGCAGTGGCCGCGGGAATCGGCGTCATCGGCATCGTCTGGGTCGCCATCGCCTCGAACGGGTGGACGAACTCCAACCGCTACGCCCGCACCGCCGAAGCCGCCGGCGGAGAATTCGACTCGGCCGCGACCTGGGACGCCCTGTCTCGCGGAGAAGTCGTCGAAGACGCCCCCGAGGTCGAAGAGCCGAACGGTCCCGACGACGAAGAGCCGAACAGTCCCGATGACGAGCCGGATTCGAAATGACCTTGTGACCGGGTCGGTGTCCGGTCAGCAGAAGAAGCGTGACACAATGGAGGAAAGATTCCACACGCGTGTCACGCACTCACACAAAGGAGCGCCATGTCGCAGTCCATCGCCCGCAACGGGGCCGCAGATCTCGACAAATCCACGATCGACTACGCCGCGATCGCCGATCCCGGACACGGCAACTCGGTGGCGGGATGGACCGGAGTCATCATCATGCTCATCGGCGTGAGCGTCGGCTGTGTGGGCTTCACGATCCACAACCCCACGATCACCTACATCTCCATCGGCATCGTCGCCCTCGGCGTCGTCGTCGGACTGATCCTGCGTGCCGTCGGACTGGGCAACAAGCCGAAGAAGAAATGACGGTCCTAGGCGACATCATCTCCGGTGTGCGGGACGACCTGCAGTCACGCCGGAGAGAGGTTCCGCTGAGCGAGATCACGGCTCGGGCCGCAGCTGCCGAACCGGTCCGTCCCTTCGACCTGTCCGCCGACTTCGGCGTCATCGCCGAGGTCAAGCGGAAATCGCCCTCCCGTGGGGACCTCGCCCGGATTCCCGACCCGGGCACTCTCGCGGGCCTCTATGCCGCCGGCGGAGCCCGGGCCATCAGCGTGCTCACCGAGGCCCGCCGCTTCAACGGCAGCCTCGCCGACCTCGACTCCGTGCGGGCGTCCGTGGGCATCCCGGTGCTGCGCAAGGACTTCATGGTCGACGAATACCAGTTCCATGAGGCCCGTGCCCACGGCGCCGATATCGTTCTGCTCATCGTCGCAGCCCTCGATCCCATCCAGCTGGGCGACTTCCATGCCCTGGCCACGGAGCTGGGGATGACCGCGCTCGTCGAGACCCACAACCGCGAAGAACTGGAGATCGCTGCCGAACTCGGTGCCGAACTCATCGGCGTCAACACCCGCAACCTCAAGGATCTCAGCGTCGACACCGACCGGTTCGCACCTCTGGCCGATCTCGCCCCGGCCGGCTGCACCCTCGTCGCGGAGTCCGGCGTCGCCGGTGCCGCCGAGGTGTCGAAGTACGCGGATGCCGGCGCCGACCTCGTGCTCGTGGGCGAAGCCCTCGTCACCGGCGGTCGTCCGCAGGCCGCGGTCGAAGAGTACACCGCCCTCGGTCGAGAACGCCGCTCGCTGTCCGCATCCTGAACCCCGCCGCCATCGGCCGCTGCACGTGGCCGACGATGGCCCATACCGCACCCATTCCGACGTCCGGCACGGCGGAGGCTCACCGCCTGCGTCTGCCGACGCCACGAGGAGATCGAGAAGGACCGCAATGACCGATGTGAGCCAGGAGACCGGACCGTACTTCGGCGAGTTCGGAGGCAGGTTCATCCCCGAAGCACTGATCCCGGCACTCGACGAGATCGAAGAGACCTGGCGCAAGTCCCAGGTGGACCCGGCCTTCACCGACGAACTGCTCACCCTGCAGCGCAACTACATCGGCCGTCCCTCTCTGCTCACCGAGGCCACACGCTTCGCCGAGCACTGCGGTGGGGCGCGCGTGTTCCTCAAACGCGAAGACCTCAACCACACGGGCAGCCATAAGATCAACAACGCACTGGCTCAGGCGCTGCTGGCGAAGCGGATGGGCAAGACCCGTCTCATCGCCGAGACCGGAGCCGGTCAGCACGGAGTCGCCACGGCAACAGCGGCGGCCCTGCTCGACATGTCCTGCGTGGTCTACATGGGTGAGGAGGACACTCAGCGTCAGGCCCTCAACGTCGCACGCATGCGTCTGCTCGGCGCCACGGTCAACGCCGTGACCAACGGCACGCGCACCCTCAAGGACGCGATGAATGAAGCCATGCGCGACTGGGTGGCCAACGTCGACGACACCCACTACGTCATCGGCACGGTCGCCGGACCCCACCCGTTCCCCGCGATGGTGCGCTCATTCCAGAAGGTCATCGGCATCGAAGCCCGCGAACAGATCCAGGACATGGTCGGCCGCCTGCCCGACGCCGTCTGCGCCTGCGTCGGCGGAGGATCGAACGCCATGGGCCTCTTCGCCGCCTTCCTCGGTGATGCCGACGTGAGGATCTTCGGCTTCGAAGCCGGCGGCGAAGGAGTCGACTCCGGCCACCACGCCGCCCGGTTCTCCGGCGGACGCCCCGGCGTCCTCCACGGCTCGGCCACCTACATCCTCCAGGACTCCGACGGACAGACTCAGGCCTCCCATTCGGTCTCGGCCGGACTCGACTATCCTTCGGTCGGTCCCGAACATTCCCACCTCCACGACACCGGCCGGGTGACCTACCAACCCGTCGTCGACGACGAGGCGATGGAGGCCATGCGGCTGCTCTCCCGCACCGAAGGCATCATCCCCGCCATCGAATCCGCCCACGCTCTGGCCGGGGCCATGCGCATCGGCCGTGAGCTCGGACCCGACGCGGTCCTGCTGGTCAATCTCTCCGGCCGCGGCGACAAGGACATGACGACCGCCGCGAAATGGTTCGACTACATCGACGAAGGAGCGGTGCAGGTATGACGCACTCAGGCCCACGCACAGGAACCACCCTCGACGCCGTCGCCGAGGCGGGCCGCAAGGCCGCGCTCATCGCCTACCTGCCGGTCGGCTTCCCCACGGTGGCGGAATCAATCGAGGCCATGGTCGAACTCGTCCGCAACGGTGTCGACATCATCGAGGTCGGAATGCCCTACTCCGATCCCGGAATGGACGGACCCGTCATTCAGCGTGCCGGTGAGGCTGCCTTGGACAACGGGGTGCGCACCACGGACATCTTCACTGCAGTCGAAGCCATCGCTGAGGCCGGCGGCACCGCCGTCGTCATGAGCTACTGGAACATCGTGCTCCAATACGGCATCGACAGCTTCGCCCGCGATCTCGCCTCTGCCGGCGGGGGCGGCATCGTCACCCCCGACCTCATCCCCGATGAGGCCGGACCGTGGCTGGCAGCCTCGGAGACGCACGGCCTCGACCGCATCTTCCTCGCCGCACCCTCATCGACGCCCGAGCGGCTGGCCCGCATCGTCGAGCACAGCTCCGGTTTCGTCTACGCCGCCTCGACCATGGGTGTCACCGGCGTCCGCTCCGAAGTCGACAACCATGCCCGCGATCTCGTCGCCCGGCTGAAAGAAGCCGGAGCCGAACGCGCCTGCGTCGGCCTCGGCGTGTCGAATCGCGACCAGGCGGCCGAGGTCGCCGAATACGCCGACGGCGTCATCGTCGGTTCCGCCCTCGTCCGGGCACTGGGCTCCGAGGGAGTGGCCGGAGTCGGTCGCCTCGCCGCCGAGCTCGCAGAAGGGTGTGCATGAGCTTCAGCCCGGCATGGGCCGTCTTCACCCTCCTCGGCGTCGGACTCGCCCTGTGGATGACAGCCATCCAATGGCGCACCCGCGGCGGCCATAAGGGAGACCTGTGGGCCATCACGGTCGTCGGTCTGCCTGCGGCGATCATCGGCGGACGCCTCGGACATCTGCTCTCGGCGGCGGACACCTATTTCGGCCCCGCCGGCAGCCCGTTGCGGGCATTGGCCCTCTGGGACGGGGGATTCAGCTTCTGGGGAGCCACCATCCTCGGCTTCGTCTGTGTCTGGGTGCTCACCCGCTTCCAGGGCATCAGGTTCCGACCGCTGCTCGACTCGGTCGCACCGGGACTGATCCTCGGCCACGTCGCCGGTGCCTTCAGCGACTGGTTCGACGGTCGCCTCGAATTGGTCACGGTCCTCACCGAATCGGCGTGGAACCTCATCGCCTGCATTGTGCTCATCATCGTCTCCAAGCGCCTCCGGCTCGGCTACGGCCAGGTCTTCGCCCTCTACCTGTGCCTGTTCGGCCTCGGCCGCATCCTGCTCGAAGCCCTGCGCGTCGGCAGCCCGGCCGCCGAAAATGCACGGCTCCTCCTGGGGCTGCCGTTCAACGTGTGGACGGCCGTCCTCGCCCTGCTCATCGGTCTCTGCTGGCTCGTCGTCTCCCGTCTGCGCCACCGCACCCATGAGACCGGCGTCTACGCGCACGGATCTCGCACCCTGCTGCGTCGACACCGCCGTGGGAAGCACACCTTCGGGATCAATGCACCCAATATCGCCGAGGCGGCCGAGACCTCCGGAGCTCCGCTGCCGTCCGTGGCGCGGGTGGCCGACCCCGATAACCGCGCGAGCGCGGACGTGCCCGTCGGCGCGACTGACACCGAGGCTGACGAGATGGAGATCGAGCGCGAATCAGACATCGATCTCAGCGGTCGCCACAGCTTCGGTTTCTTCGGAGCCGTGACCTCGGCGATCTCGATCGTGCCCGATGTGCGCGGAAATTCGGCGCCTGCCTCCCACGAAGAGAACCCACGCACGTCCAACAAATGAGACGAATTGGTTCGCTGTTCGTTCCTTTGTCTGCTTTTTCTGAAATTGCACATGGTGTAAGTTAGGACTCCGGCTGTGAGAGTGATCTCACAGCCGGGTTCGGAAACGCTGTTTTTCGGACTCGTCCACACCGCAAGGGACAGCGCCGTCTTTTCGGGAAGCACTCAACACCGAGAAGGCAGGATATGAACCACAGCGCTCAGTCGACCCCCAAGACCACGGCCCCACCTGGCCGCATCGGTCTCTACGATCCGGCGCTCGAACATGACAACTGCGGCCTCGCGCTCATCGTCCGCTACCGCGGATCTGCCGACCACGAGGTCGTCGAACAGGCCCTGACCGCTCTGCGCAAGCTCGAACACCGAGGCGGCATCGGTTCGGACGAGGGCACCGGCGACGGTGCGGGCATCACTCTCCAGGTGCCCCATGACTACTTCGCCGAGGTGCTCGCCGCCGACGGCATCGACCTGCCCGAGCCCGGCGCGTACGCCGTGGGCATCGGATTCTTCGCCCAGGACTACGGCCGCGATCTCAAGGCCGCAACCCCGCCGCTGTCGGAGAACGTGTCCCCGGACTTGGGCGCCGGCTCCGCGGCCGGCGACGAAACCCAGGACGACCTCGTCGCCCGGATCGCCGCCGAGGAGGGCCTGCGCGTCCACGCGGTGCGGGATGTGCCCCACGATGACAGTGTGCTCGGCGACATCGCCCGGTCGACCATGCCGCGGATGCGCCAGGTCTTCCTCGCATTCGACGAGCGCTACCCGGCCCGTGACGACGCGGACCTCACCCGTCGCGCCTACATCGTGCGCAAGCGACTCGACCACGCGGGCATCTACTTTCCCTCGCTGTCCCCGGCGACCATCACCTATAAGGGGATGCTCTCGACCGGTCAGCTCTCCTCGTTCTACACAGAACTCCGCGACGAGCGGCTGACGTCGCGGATCGCACTGGTCCACTCGCGCTTCTCGACGAACACCTTCCCGTCGTGGCAGCTCGCCCAACCATTCGGCACGATCGCTCACAACGGCGAGATCAACACGGTGCGCGGCAACCGCAACTGGATGCAGGCCAGGGAATCGAAGCTTTCCTCCGAACTCCTCGTCTCTCCCGTGCCCGAGACCTCGCGCAGCCTCGACCGGCTGTGCCCGATCGTGCCGCCCGGTGCCTCCGACTCGGCGTCGTTCAATGCCGTCGTCGAGCTCATGGTCGCCTCCGGACGATCGCTGCCGCAGGCGATGCTGATGATGATCCCCGAGGCCTGGGAGAACAATCCGGGCATGGGCGAGGAGCGTCGGGCCTTCTACGAATATCATTCGCTGCTCATGGAGCCCTGGGACGGTCCCGCCTGTGTGGCCTTCACAGATGGTCGGCTCGCCGGCGCCGTCCTCGACCGCAACGGCCTGCGCCCGGCCCGGTACGTGATGACCGAGGACACGGTGGTGCTCGCCAGCGAGGTCGGAGTCGTCGATCTGCCCGAGTCCGAGGTCGTCGCCCGCGGCCGCCTCACCCCGGGCCGCATGTTCCTCGTCGACACCGAGTCCGAGCGCATCATCTCCGACACGGAGATCAAGAACCAGCTCGCCACCGACCACCCCTATTCCGACTGGGTGGACAGCTGCTCGAAGCGATTGAAGGATCTGCCCACCCGCGTCCACGTCACTCACCCGCAGTCCTCGGTCAGGCGCCGCCAGCGCACCTTCGGCTACACCGAGGAGGAGCTGCGAATCCTCATCTCGCCGATGGCCGAGACCGGGGCCGAACCGCTGGGTGCGATGGGCACGGACACCGCGATCGCAGCGCTCAGCCAGCGACCTCGCCTGCTCTTCGACTACTTCCACCAGAACTTCGCTCAGGTGACGAATCCGCCGCTCGACTCGATCCGCGAGGACATCGTGACGAGCATGGCTGCCGGGATCGGCCGAGAGGGCAATCTGCTCGAGTTCTCGAAGCCCGACTCCGCGCACATCCTGCTCGACCAGCCGGTCATCGACAACGACGAGCTCACGGCGATCGCGCACGTCAAGGGCAGCCACCTCGGCGTGGAGAACGCACACCCCTCCGTGATCCTCTCCGGCCTCTACTCGGTCAACGGGGGAGAGGACGCGATGGCCGAGCGTCTCGAGGCGCTGTGCGCCGAGGCGAGCGCGGCGATCGAGGCCGGCGCCGTGTTCATCATCCTCTCCGACCGGGACTCGACGGCCGATCTCGCTCCGATCCCGTCGCTGCTGCTCACCTCGGCGCTGCACCACCACCTCGTGCGCGAACGCTCGCGGACGCGGGCGAGCATCATCGTCGAGGCCGGTGACGTCCGCGAGGTCCACCACGTCGCGACCCTCGTGTCCTTCGGGGCGTCCGCGGTCAATCCGTACCTCGTCATGGAATCCGCCGAGGCGCTCGTCCGCTCGGACCGGATCCGGGGAATCAGCGAAGAGGCCGCAGTTGCCAACGTGCTCACCGCGCTCAACAAGGGACTGCTCAAGATCATGTCGAAGATGGGGATCTCGACCGTGCAGTCCTACCACGGGGCCCAGACCTTCGAGGCTCTGGGACTGTCCGAGGCTTTCATCGACAAGTACTTCACCTCGACTCCGCACCAGCTCGGCGGCAGGGGAATCAGGGAGATCACGGCGGAGACGAGTGCCCGCCACGGGGACTCCTACCGCGATGATCACCCCCGCCCCTCGCACCGGAACCTCAACGTCGGCGGGGAGTACCAGTGGCGTCGCGAAGGACCGGAGCATCTGTTCAATCCGGAGACGATCTTCAAGCTCCAGCACTCCACGTCCACGGGACGCTTCGACATCTTCGGCCAGTACACGGCACAGATCAACGAACAGTCGCGCGAGCTCATGACGCTGCGCGGTCTCTTCGACCTCGTTCCCTGCGAATCGGGTCCGATCGACATCTCCGAGGTCGAACCGGCCGAGGAGATCATGAAGCGGTTCTCGACCGGAGCGATGAGCTACGGTTCGCTGTCCCAGGAAGCCCACGAGACCCTCGCGATCGCGATGAACCGGATCGGCGGCAAGTCGAACACGGGCGAAGGCGGCGAGGACACCGAACGGCTCATCGACCCCGAGCGCCGTTCGGCGATCAAGCAGATCGCCTCGGGACGCTTCGGCGTCACGAGCCACTACCTCACCGAGGCCGACGACCTGCAGATCAAGATGGCGCAGGGAGCCAAGCCCGGCGAGGGCGGGCAGCTGCCCGGGACGAAGGTCTACCCGTGGATCGCGAAGACTCGCCACGCGACTCCGGGCGTCGGGCTGATCTCGCCTCCGCCGCACCATGACATCTACTCGATCGAGGACTTGGCCCAGCTCATCCACGACCTCGGCCGCGCCAACGCCAAGGCCCGGGTCCACGTCAAACTGGTGTCCGCGATCGGCGTGGGCACGGTGGCCGCCGGAGTGGCGAAAGCCGGTGCCGACGTGGTCCTCATCTCCGGGCACGACGGCGGAACCGGAGCGAGCCCGCTCAATTCGCTCAAGCACGCGGGCACTCCCTGGGAGCTCGGCCTCGCCGAGGCCCAGCAGACCCTCGTGCTCAACGGTCTGCGCGAGAAGGTCAGCGTTCAGGTCGACGGTCAGCTCAAGACCGGCCGGGATGTCATCATCGCAGCCCTGCTCGGCGCGGAGGAGTTCGGGTTCGCGACCACGGCCCTCGTCGTCTCCGGCTGCATCATGATGCGCGTGTGCCACAAGGACACGTGCCCGGTGGGTGTGGCGACCCAGAACCCGAAGCTGCGCGAGCGCTTCCACGGTCAGGCCGATCACGTCGTCAACTTCTTCACCTTCATCGCCGAGGAGGTCCGCGCCTACCTTGCGGCACTCGGCCTGCGCAGCCTCGATGAGGCCATAGGCGCGGTCGAGCGGCTGAGCATCGACGAGGAGCGGGCGGCCGCAACGGGGCTCGACCTCGATCTCGCCTCGATCCTCAAGGTCCCCGTCGACCTCCACGGCAGCTCCGACGTCGCACGCAAATGCGGCGAACCCGTCGACCGCGACTTCGCCGACGAGCTCGACCTCCGCCTGCTCGAGCAGGCCCGAGACGCCATCTCGGAGGGTACGAAGACGACGATCACCTCGGCGATCGAGAACACCGACCGCTCGGCGGGCACCCTGCTCGGCCATCACATCACTCTCGCCCACGGGCAAGTGGGCCTGCCGGAGCACACGATCCGGCTCGAGCTGCGCGGAACTGCCGGACAGTCCCTCGGCGCCTACCTGCCGCAGGGGGTCAGCATCGAACTCCGCGGTGATGCGAACGACTATGTCGGCAAGGGCCTGTCCGGAGGAATCGTCAGCGTTCGGCCGCATGCGGAGAACCCCACCCGACCCGAACACAACGTCATCGCCGGCAATGTGCTCGGCTACGGGGCGACGGCTGGCAAGCTGTTCGTCTCGGGACAGGTGGGGGAGCGGTTCCTCGTCCGCAACTCCGGCGCCGAGGCGGTCGTCGAGGGCATCGGCGACCACGGCCTCGAGTACATGACTGGAGGTGTGGCCGTCATCCTCGGCGGCACCGGCCGGAACTTCGCTGCAGGCATGTCCGGCGGCACCGCCTATGTGCTCGACTTCAATCCGGCCCGACTCAATCCGAAGGAGCGGGCGGCCGGCGTCTTCCGCTTTACCGGTGTCGGCGTGGACGATATGGAGATCCTCGAGCGGCTGCTGCGTGAGCATGTCGAATGGACTGCCTCACCGCTGGCCCGCGAGCTCCTCGACGGACTGCGCCGAGGACAGGACGTCCTCTCCCGCTTCACGAAGATCATCCCCGTCGCCTACGCGACGGTCAAAGACATCCAGGACGAGTTCGTCGCGGCCGGCAAGGCCGTCGACTCGGACGAAGCCTGGCACACGATTCTGGAGGCCACCAATGGCTGATCCGCACGGATTCCTCACCGTCGAACACCGAGAGCTGCCGAAGCGGCGCCCCGTCCCGATCCGTCTCATGGACTACAAGGAGGTCTACGAGGCGGGTGATCCCGAGCAGCTGCGACGACAGGCATCACGCTGCATGGACTGCGGCATCCCCTTCTGCCATCAGGGCTGCCCGCTGGGCAACCTCATCCCGGAATTCAACGACGCGATGTACCGCGGCGAGCTCCCGCGCGCCGTCGAACTGCTCCACGCGACGAACAACTTCCCGGAGTTCACCGGGCGTGCCTGTCCGGCCCCGTGCGAGAACGCCTGCGTCCTCGGCATCAACCAGCCGGCAGTGACGATCAAACAGGTCGAGGTCACGATCGTCGATCAGGGCTTCGAGGCCGGTCTCATCCAGCCGATCATCCCCGAGCGGATCACGGGCCACACGGTCGCCGTGATCGGATCCGGTCCCACCGGGCTGGCCGCGGCCCAGCAGCTGACCCGAGCCGGGCATACGGTCGTCGTCTACGAACGCGCCGACCGCCTCGGCGGACTTCTGCGCTACGGCATCCCGGACTTCAAGCTGGAGAAGCACCACATCGATCGTCGACTCGATCAGATGCGTGCGGAGGGCACCCGCTTCAAGACCTCGGTCGAGGTCGGACGCGATGTCACGCTCGAATCCCTGCGTTCGAGCTTCGATGCCGTCATCGTGTGCACGGGTGCGACGGTTCCGCGCGACATGCCGATCCCCGGCCGCGATCTCGACGGGGTCGAATTCGCCATGGACTACCTCGTGCCCTCGAATCGGGATCAGGCGGGCGATCATCGCGGCCCCGAGGCCGACTCGTCGGCGTTCATCGATGCCGCGGGCAAACACGTCATCATCATCGGCGGCGGGGACACGGGCGCCGACTGCTTGGGCACTGCCCTGCGCCAGAAGGCCGCCTCGGTGACGACTCTGGCGATCGGCGCCCAGCCGCCTGCCGAACGCAGTGAGAGCGATCCGTGGCCGACCGTTCCTCGCGTCTTCGAAGTCCAGTCCTCGCACGAGGAGGGCGGAACGCGGAAGTACCTCGCCTCGACCACGCGCTTCGTCGGCGACGACACCGGCCGCGTGAGCGGGATCGAGGTCGCCGAGACCCAATTCGTCGACGGCCGCCGGATTCCGACGCCGGGCACCGAACACGTCCTCGAGGCCGATCTCGTGCTGCTGGCACTGGGCTTCTCCGGACCGGAATCGGAATCATTCGATCTCGACGTCGCCGAGACCGGAGCCTTCACCCGTGATGACTCCTACGCTTCGGAGACCCCCGGAGTCTTCGTCGCCGGCGATGCCGGACGCGGGCAGTCGCTCATCGTGTGGGGCATCGCCGAGGGGCGCGCCGCGGCCGCCGAAGTCGACCGGTTCCTCACCGGGTCGACGAGGCTGCCGGCACCCGTGCAGCCCACCGACGAAGGGTTCAAATGCTAAGATAGTTCATGTCAGAAACTGAGAAAGGGTGGTGGGTGCGGCACAGCGAAGTGCCGCACCCGCACCGCCCGTGACCAGCGAAGAGCGGTGGAAACCGCCGGCTGAGACTTTAGGTAGGGTGGAGCGTATGAGGCGTGCAAAGATAGTCGCAACTTTAGGTCCGAACCAGAACTCCTATGAAGAGATCCGCGAGCTCGTCGATGAAGGCGTCGATGTCGCCCGATTCAATCTGAGCCACGGAAAACGAGAAGAGCACGAAGAGAAGTTCGCCTGGGTCCGCCAGGCCGCCCTCGACACCGGACGCCCCGTCGCCGTCCTGCTGGACCTCCAGGGTCCGAAGATCCGCGTGGGCACCTTCGCCAACGGGAAGGAAGAGCTCGTCGAAGGGGCCACCTTCACCATCACCAGCCGTGACGTCCCCGGCACCGCGGAGATCGTATCCACGACCCTGCCGACTCTGGCAGAAGACGTGTCCGTGGGAGATCCGCTGCTCATCGACGACGGGCGCCTGCGCCTGCGCGCCACCGAGGTGACCGCCACCGATGTGGTCACCGAGGTCGAGATCGGCGGAACCATCTCCAACCACAAGGGCATCAACCTGCCCGGAGTCCCGGTCTCCGTTCCCGCTCTGTCGGAGAAGGACGTCGACGACCTCAAGTGGGGTCTGCAGCTCGGCTTCGACTGGGTCGCTCTGTCCTTCGTCCGCAGCCCGGAGGACATGAAGGATGTGCGAGCGGTCATGGACGAGGTGGGAATCACCGCTCCGGTCATCGCCAAGCTCGAGAAGCCGCAGGCGGTCGACCAGCTCGATGAGATCATCGATGCCTTCGACGGAATCATGGTCGCCCGCGGCGACCTCGGCGTCGAACTGCCGCTCGAACAGGTCCCGATCGTGCAGAAGCGGGCCGTCGAAATCGCCCGTCAGCAGGCCAAGCCCGTCATCGTGGCCACTCAGATGCTCGAGACGATGATCGACGCACCGCGGCCCACCCGCGCCGAAGCCAGCGACTGCGCGAACGCCGTCCTCGACGGCGCCGATGCGCTCATGCTCTCCGGTGAGACCTCGGTGGGCAGTCACTGGGTCGAAGCGATCCGGACGATGAGCCGGATCATCGGCTCCACCGAAGAGCACGGTCTCGAACGGATTCCCGCGCTGGGCACCGTTCCCCATACGAAGGGCGGAGCCGTCACCGCGGCAGCCGTGCAGATTGCTCAGCAACTGGATATCGACCTTCTGTGCACCTTCTCGCAGACGGGCGATTCGGTGCGGCGCATGTCGCGTCTGCGCCCGGCCTGGCCGATCCTCGGCTTCACCCCCGACCCGCAGGTCCGTCACCAGCTGGCGCTGACCTGGGGAGTCCGGCCGTATCTCGTGAAGACCGTGCGTCACACCGACCAGATGGCTCGCCAGGTCGACGCCGTTCTGCTCGCCGACGGCACGGCTCGCGAAGGCGATCAGAGCATCCTCGTGGCCGGTTCGCCTCCCGGGATCCCCGGCTCGACGAACGCCCTGCGCATCCACACCATCGGCGATGCCGCCAAGGGTGTGACGGCCGCCTACCAGGACGCCTCGGACTCGGAGGAGGATCCGCTGGCCGGGTACGGGGTCGTCGCCGAAGCGCCCATCACCCGCGAGGTGCCGATCGTGCGCGAGGGCCACTCGCCCCGCCACTGATCAACTGCGGTCCGACGCGCCGGCGGCGCCTGTCCTGTCATCACAGGGCAGGCGCCGCCGGCGTTTGCGTGCCCGCGGGCGCGTCGCGAGCCGATTCCAGGATGCGAGACAGATCACAGAAGATCGAGGAATTTCAGGGATTGCTCAACAGTTGTGCTCTGTGTTGCCCAATCCTCCCTGCGGATCACAGAGGGGAGGACCCGCTAGGAGAGGAATTCAATGAGACTGCCCGCGTGGAGCAAGTCCTTCGGAGTGCAGGTGACCATCGCACTCATCGCCGGTGTCATCCTCGGGCTCATCGCCCGCTCATGGGGACCGGTCAGCGACAGTGCTGACAACTGGCTCGGCCAGACCCTGGACACCATCGGCTCGTCGTACGTCACCCTGCTCAAGGCCGCCGTCGTACCGCTGGTGATCACTGCGATCATCGCGAGCATCGGCAACCTGCGCAAGGTCACCAATGCCGCCAGGCTTGCGGTATCGACCCTGCTGTGGTTCGCCCTCACGGCGCTGATCGCCGTCATCCTCGGACTCATCATCGGCATCGTCATGCAGCCCGGCGCCCATGCCGATGCTGCGTCGCTGAGCACCGGCGCTCCCGATTCCCAGGGCAGCTGGCTGGCCTTCCTGACCGGTCTGATCCCGGTGAACTTCCTCGGACTCGAGGTCGCCACGTCGGCGGATGAGGCCGGAGCGCTGACCTCCGATGTCAACTTCAACATCCTCCAGCTCATCATCGTCTCCGGCGCCATCGGCATCGCCGCGGTCAAGGTGGGCAAGGCCGCAGAGCCGTTCCTCCAGTTCACCGAGGCGGCCCTGGCCGTGGTGCAGAAGGTCGTCTGGTGGATCGTGCGGATCGCTCCGATCGGTACGCTCGGCCTCATCGGCAACGCCGTGAACTCCTACGGCTGGTCGACGATGGGATCGCTGCTGTGGTTCGTCGTCGCCGTCTATGTCGGCCTCGCGATCGTCTTCTTCGTCGTCTACCCGGCCCTGGCTCGTGCCAACGGTCTGTCCGTGCGCCAGTACTTCTCCGGAGTCTGGCCGGCCACGCAGATGGGCTTCGTCTCCCGGTCCTCGATCGGCACCATGCCCGTGACGCAGAAGGTCGCCACCGACAACTTCGGGGTGCCCCATTCCTACGCCGCCTTCGCCGTGCCCTTCGGCGCAACGACGAAGATGGACGGCTGCGCGGCGATCTACCCGGCGATCGCGGCGGTGTTCGTCGCTCAGTTCTTCGGCATCGACCTCTCCCTCATCCAGTACCTGCTCATCGTCTTCGTCGCCGTCATCGGTTCGGCCGCCACGGCCGGCACGACCGGTGCGACCGTGATGCTCACCCTGACGCTGTCGACGCTGGGGCTGCCCCTCGAGGGCGTCGGCCTGCTCCTGGCCATCGAACCGATCGTCGACATGGGCCGCACCGCGCTCAACGTCTCCGGTCAGGCACTCATTCCGGCCATCGTGGCCAAGCGCCATGAGATCCTGGACGTCGAACGCTTCGATGCCCCGCGCATCAACGGCTACGTTCCGACCGAGGAAGCTGCCGATGTCGACGAGACCCGCACCGAGGATGCCCACAGCCGGAGTTGATCTCCTCTCAGCCGAGGGACCGGCCGAGCCCGATGTCCTGCAGGTGACATCGCTGCTCGGCCGCCTCGTCGAGGGCCGACCTTCCGACCCCATGTCGACATCGAAGAGGTCGCAGTCGCCCCGCAGGCGCAGGGCAGAGGTGTGGGGAAGGGGCTGCTGGCCGCGCTCGTCCGGGCGGCGCGTGAGAGCGGGACGGAGATCCTCACCCTCGGCCTGCGGCGCTGAATCGGCCGAATGAGCCGAATGGTGTGCACGGGCGGCTTCGAAAATCATAGGTAGTGATCTTGATCAGTGCGTATGCACTTCGAGCCCGCGGGTGCTGACACCCCCGAGGGAATGCAAGAAGGCACTGTCGACAACATGGTCGACAGTGCCTTCGTCTGTACCGGATGCGGGACTCGAACCCGCACGTCTTTCGACAATGCATTTTGAGTGCACCGCGTCTACCGATTCCGCCAATCCGGCTCGTCACGAGCTGTCCTGAAAGGACCGCCTGTGCAACGGGGACGATTCTACTGCGCGCGCGGACCGATTGCACATTCGCCACCCGCCGAGGATGCCCGCCGGTGGCCACCGTCACCGGCCGTGGCCACCCTCACAGAAGAAACTTACCGGTCCGCTGGCCACGACGCTGAGCGCCTGGTCTAGACTGGTGACGTGCTTTCAAACAGCGAAGAATCAACTTCAGATGAGTCCGTGCCGGTCCGCCGCGTAGTCGTGGCCGAAGACGAGGCCGTGATTCGTCTCGATATCGTAGAAATGCTCCGCGAGGTCGGCTATGACGTCGTCGGTGAGGCTGCGGACGGCGAATCCGCCATCCGCCTGGCCGAGGAGCTGCGCCCCGACCTCGTGGTCATGGACATCAAGATGCCGATCCTCGACGGAATCTCCGCGGCTGAGCGCATCGCCCGCGCCCGGATCGCGCCCGTGGTGCTGCTCACCGCCTTCTCGCAGAAGGAGCTCGTCGAGCGTGCCCGCGATGCCGGCGCCATGGCCTATGTCGTCAAGCCGTTCACCTCGGCCGACCTCATCCCGGCATTGGAGATCGCGCTCTCGCGTCACGCCGAGATCAGCTCGCTCGAGTCCGAGATCTCCGATCTCACAGAACGTTTCGAGACCCGCAAGCTCGTCGAACGAGCCAAGAGCCTGCTGCAGACGTCCATGGGGCTGAGCGAACCCGAGGCCTTCCGCTGGATCCAGAAGACCTCGATGGACCGCCGACTGACGATGCGCGAGGTCGCCGAGACCGTGCTCAAGCAGATCGGCAGCAAGAAGTAACCACCTTCCGGACCAGGCAGGTCCGGACCCGGAACTCAAGAAGGCCGGCGGATCCCGAGATGGATTCGCCGGTCTTCTGCGTTCGCTGCGGAAGGTCCTGGCTCGGCCCTTCACCTCCGCCCTTCGATTCGGACCTCAGTCCTTCGGCTCGGTTTTCAGGATCATGTTCGTGATCCGCACGATCGAGAGCAGCCGCCCCGCCTCGTCGGTCATCTTCACTTCATGGGAGACGATCGTGCGTCCCTGGTGGAGCACCTCGGCACGACCGGTGACCACGCCCTCACGTGCGGCACGCAGGTGAGTGGCATTGAGATCGACTCCGACGACGTTCCTACCCCCGGAGAGCAGGTACGAATGCATCGATGCCAGCGACTCGGCGAGGACGACGTGGCCGCCTCCGTGGAAGAGTCCCATCGGCTGCCGATTGCCGACGACCGGGGCCGTGGCCACGACATGGTCATGGGCGAGCTCGACGAATTCGATTCCCATCCTCTCGGCCAGCTCACCACCGGAGCCCGGCCCACGCAGCTGCTCGAGCAGCGTGTCGATCTCCTCAGATGTGGTGTGAGCGGTCAGGGACACGTCGGGACGCAGCATCGGTTCTCCTTCAAGTCAGCTTCGAACGCTAGGCTATGCCATGTGAGTCACTCAAACGAATCCCTCCTGCTCATCGACGGACACTCCCTGGCCTACCGGGCTTTCCATGCCCTGCCGGTCGAGAACTTCTCCACCAGCACCGGTCAGACGACGAACGCCATCTACGGCTTCATCTCGATGCTCATCAACGTCCTCCGCGACGAGGAGCCCAGCCATGTGGCCGTGGCCTTCGACCTCGGACGCCAGACCTTCCGCCTCGAAGAGTACCCCGAGTACAAAGCCGGCCGGGCGAAGACTCCGCCCGAGTTCCATCCGCAGATCGACCTCATCAAGGACATCGTCACGGCGATGGGCATCCGGGTCGTGACGAAGGAGGGCTTCGAAGCCGACGACGCCCTGGCGACGATGGCGAAGATGGGCACCGAGGCCGGCTCGTTCGTCGAGGTGATGAGCGGAGACAAGGATTCGTTCCAGCTCGCCTCCGACCGGGTGACGGTCCTCTACCCGAAACGCGGAGTCAGTGATCTCAACCGGATGACTCCTGCCGCGGTCGAGGAGAAGTACGGGGTCAGCCCCGCGAACTATCGGGGGCTGGCCGCGCTCGTCGGTGAGAAGGCCGATAATCTGCCCGGCGTGCCCGGAGTCGGTGACAAGACCGCGGCCAAATGGCTCACCGCCCACGGCGACCTGCCCGGCGTGCTGGACAACGCCGACAAGATCGGCGGCAAGGTCGGCGAGAAGCTGCGCGACCATATCACCGAGGTGGAGCGGAACTACCGACTCAACCGCCTCCTCGACGACGTCGACCTGGGCCTGGAGTTCGACGACCTGGCCTGGGGCGAAGGCGACCCGGCCGAACTGTCGAGCCTGTTCGATCAGCTCGAGTTCCAAGCCCTCGGCAAGCGTCTGGCCGCGATCTTCCCGGAGGCCGGAGACGATTCCGAGCCGGCCCCGGCCCGCGAGACCACCATCGAGACCGTCGACATCGACACGCTGCTGTCGAAGATCGCCGACCACGATGTGCTCGCGCTCGATTCGGATGCCTCCTTCGAGCTCGGTCACGGTCAGGCCCGGACCCTTGCGGTCTCCGCCGAACCCGGGCAGGCGTGGGTCGTCGACCTCGCCGAGGCGGGGCAGAAAGCCGTCGGCAAGCTCGGTTCCGCCCTGGGCGGGCATGCGCTCATCCTCCACAGCTCGAAGCTGCAGATCAAGGCGTGGGAGTCGATGGGGCTGTCCGTGACCGATATCGCCGGGGACACGGCTCTGGCCGCCTACCTCCTCGTTCCCGATGCCCGTTCCTACGAGCTCGGGCAGATCGCCGCCGACCGCGCCGGCATCGACCTCAGCGAACCCGAAGCTGATTCAGGACAGCTCGCCCTCGACCTCGATTCGGATGCCGCGGTGACCACGCACGGTCAACGCGCCGCCGCTCTGCTCGAAGTCCACGAGGTGCTCGCCGCCGCCGTCGACGACGCGAACATGACGCAGGTGTACCGCGAGATCGAGCTGCCGCTCGTGCCCGTGCTCGCGCGGATGGAAGCGACCGGAATCGCCGTCGACGAGGATGGACTGTCGAATCTCATCGACGAATTCACGAAACAGGCCGAAGCCAGCGCGCAGGAAGCCTACGATGCGATCGGCCACGAGGTGAATCTCGGTTCTCCCAAGCAGCTGCAGACCGTGCTCTTCGACGAACTCGATATGCCCAAGACCAAGCGGACGAAGACCGGCTATACGACGGATGCCGAAGCCCTGGCCGAACTGTTCGTCAAGACCGAACATCCCTTCCTCCAGCATCTGCTGGCCTACCGGGATTCGACAAAGCTCAAGCAGACCGTGGTCGGACTGCTGAAGACCGTCGCCGACGACGGCCGCATCCACACCACGTACCAGCAGACCGTGGCTGCCACCGGACGGCTCTCCTCGCTGGAGCCGAACCTGCAGAACATTCCGGTGCGGACCGAATCGGGCCGACGCATCCGGGAGATCTTCATCGCCGATCCCGAGGTGTCGGGTGGGACTCTGCTCACCGCCGACTACTCGCAGATCGAAATGCGGATCATGGCTCACCTGTCCGGCGACGACGCGCTCATCCAGGCGTTCAAGGACGGCGAGGACCTCCACTCCTATGTCGGCTCGAAGGTCTTCGGCGTCGGTATCGACGAAGTCGACTCCGAGATGCGTTCGAAGGTCAAGGCCATGTCCTACGGGCTGGTGTACGGACTCTCCGCCTACGGGCTCTCCCGGCAGCTGGCGATCGGGGTCGATGAAGCCAAGGGGCTGATGGACCAGTACTTCGAACGGTTCGGGGCCGTCAAGGACTACCTCGACGACATCGTCGAACAGGCCCGCGCCAAGGGGTTCACAGAGACCATCATGGGCCGCCGCCGCTATCTGCCGGCGCTGCACAGTGACCGCCGACAGCTGCGGGACATGGCCGAGCGCGCCGCACTCAACGCACCGATCCAGGGGTCGGCCGCCGACATCATGAAGATCGCCATGCTCAGGGTCGCCGCGCGGCTGCAGGACCTGCACTCGCCGATGCTGCTGCAGGTTCATGACGAGATCATCGTCGACGTCCGCCCTGATGAGATCGACGAGGTGACGACGATCGTCACGGAGGAGATGGGGTCGGCGTTCGAGCTCGATGTGCCCCTCGACGTCAACGTCGGCACCGGCCGCTCCTGGCATGCCGCCGCCCACTGACCACCCGTCGCTCGTTCAGGGCCCGACGCACTCTTCGCGGCGTGCACCTGCCGCGGAGCGTGCTCACACGTGTTCGAGGGCGCCGGGCGCGGGGGACCGGTCGGAGACGTCAGCGTGCTCGGCTGAGCGGCACCTCAGTCTGTGGTCAGTGTGGTGGAGAAGATCACGGTGCCGGGCATGAGCGCTCCGCGCAGCGGTGACCAACCGCCCCAGGCGGTCCGATTCTCTTCCGGCCATTCGGGTTCGGTCACCGAATCGATCGTGAAGCCGGCCTCGACGAGCAGACGGACCCAATCGCTCATCGTGCGATGGTGCTCGGCGTAGACGGGCTGACCGTCGGAGGACAGTTCGACGTACGGTGTGCGGTCGAAATACGAGTACTCGACGGTCAGACCGGCCTCACCCGGAACATCGGGGAACATCCACCGCATCGGGTGAGTCGTCGAGAAGACCCACTGTCCGCCGTTGCGCAGCACTCGGGCCACCTCGGCGAAGACGACCTCGGCGTCTTTGACGAAGGGCAGGGCACCGTAGGAGGAGAACGCGCGATCGAAGCTGTTCGATGCGAACGGCAGCTGTCGGGCATCGGCGAGGAGAAACGTCGGGGGAGTCGCCTCGGCGCTCAGGGGATGTTCGCGCTGCAGACGCGAGGCCTGCTCGAGCATTCCGGCGGAGACGTCGACACCTGTGGTGATCGCGCCCTGCTCGGCCAGCCACCGGGAGCACTGACCGGCACCGCAGCCGACCTCGAGAACCTGCTTCCGGGCGACATCGCCGAGGAGGCGCACATCGGATTCGTGAATTCCTTCCGGACACCAGATGAAATCCGAAGCCCCGAGGAACGTGCCGTGTTCGGCGAGATACTCCTCGGCCGAGTTGTCCCAATAGCTGCGATTGGCCCGGACGGAAGCCTCTTCGTCGATCGGGAGATAGCCACCGCTGATGACCTCGGCTCCGTCAGTTCCTTCGCTCATGGTTCCTCCGTGGCACCAGGTGGTGATGATTCGTCTCTTCGGCGTGCATTCACACCCGAAAAGGTGCTAGCATTGACAACCGTATGCGCCTGTGCATACAAGTCCAAATTCGCATTCGAGACCGGATTCGGTTCTTGCGGCAACTTACACGACCTGTCGCCAGGGTACCGGATCTGGACCAATATTCCATCGGAGTCCCTACCTATATGACCACCACCACGCCGGAATCGGTGCAGCCGAAGCAGGTCGCTGTCAACGACATCGGAACCGCTGAGGATTTCCTCGCCGCCGTCGATGAGACCATCAAGTACTTCAACGATGGCGACATCGTTGAGGGCGAAGTCGTCAAAGTCGACCGTGACGAAGTCCTCGTCGACATCGGATACAAGACGGAAGGCGTCATCCTCGCACGTGAGCTTTCCATCAAGCACGATGTCGATCCCGGCGAAGTCGTCGAGGTCGGGGACGAAATCGAAGCCCTCGTTCTTCAGAAGGAAGACAAAGAGGGTCGTCTCATGCTGTCGAAGAAGCGCGCTCAGTACGAGCGTGCGTGGGGCGACATCGAGAAGATCAAGGAAGACGACGGCGTTGTCACCGGCACCGTCATCGAGGTTGTCAAGGGCGGCCTGATCGTCGACATCGGACTGCGTGGCTTCCTGCCCGCGTCCCTCGTCGAGATGCGCCGCGTCCGCGACCTCGCCCCCTACATCGGCCAGCAGGTCGAAGCCAAGATCATCGAGCTCGACAAGAACCGCAACAACGTGGTCCTGTCGCGCCGTGCCTGGCTCGAGCAGACCCAGTCGGCCGTCCGTCACGACTTCCTGCAGACCCTGCAGAAGGGCCAGGTCCGTCCTGGTGTCGTGTCCTCCATCGTCAACTTCGGTGCGTTCGTCGACCTCGGTGGTGTCGACGGACTCGTCCACGTCTCCGAACTGTCCTGGAAGCACATCGATCACCCGGGTGAGGTCGTCACCGTGGGCGACGAAGTCACCGTCGAGGTTCTCGACGTCGACATGGACCGTGAGCGCGTTTCGCTGTCGCTCAAGGCCACCCAGGAAGATCCTTGGCAGCACTTCGCTCGCACGCACGTCATCGGACAGATCGTGCCGGGCAAGGTCACCAAGCTCGTTCCGTTCGGTGCATTCGTGCGCGTCGAAGACGGCATCGAAGGCCTCGTCCACATCTCCGAGCTGGCCGTGCGCCACGTGGATCTGCCCGAGCAGGTCGTTTCGGTCGACGAGACCATCTACGTCAAGGTCATCGACATCGACCTCGAACGCCGCCGCATCTCGCTGTCGCTGAAGCAGGCGAACGAAGGCGTCGACCCCGAGGCCGAAGAGTTCCTCGACCCCGCTCTGTACGGCATGCCGCAGGAGTACGACGAGGACGGCAACTACAAGTACCCCGAGGGCTTCGATCCCGAGACCAACGAATGGGTCGAGGGCTACGAGGCTCAGCGCGAGACCTGGGAGCAGCAGTACGCCGCCGCTCAGGAACGCTGGGAAGAGCACAAGAAGCAGGTCGCCAAGGCCATCGCAGCGGATGCCGAGGCCTCCGCAGCCGATGCCGTCGGTTCTGCCGAAGCCGCTCCGGCCACCGGATCGTTCTCCTCCGAAGAGGCGAACGACGAGGGCACCCTGGCCAGCGACGAAGCTCTCGCAGCCCTGCGTGAGAAGCTTGCAGGCAGCTGATAGCAGCCATCACTTGGGCTCCCGGTCGGAAGGCCGGGAGCCCTTTGTGTATGCCCCCACGACTCGAGAGCGCCTGCGCCCCTGGCTGTGGTACGCCCTCCTCCTCTGCGTCGGCAGCCTGACCGTCTTCGGCTCCGTCGCCGCGGACCCCGGCGGCAGCGTCGTCGCTTCCAATGACGACACCTCACTGTTCATCTGGTGGCTCGGGCACGCCGCGCAGGTTCTCGCAGACATCCTCGGATTCGGACCGGGGGAAACCGGCGGCCTGCTGTACACGGAATCGATGAACGCCCTCGGCGGGGGAGTCAACGGAGCCTGGAACACCTCGCTCGCAGGGTTTGCGATCCTGCTCGCTCCCGTGACGTGGGTGGCCGGCCCCATCGTGAGCTACAACCTCCTCATCCTCGCCTTCCCGGTGCTCGGCAGCCTGGCCGCAGCCGTACTCTTCCGACGCTTCCTCGACCATCTGTCCGCTTTCCTCGCCGCTGCCGGGGTCGGCTTCTCCAGCTATGTCATCGCCCAGCTCGGCGGCCACCCGAACCTCGCCTATGTCGTCACCCCGCCCCTGACCGCGTGGGCGATCCTCGCTCTCCTCGACCTCGGCCGCGCGATACAGGCGGATCCCGGCCGTCCTCTGCTGCGCAGTCGCCGCCTCTGGGCGCTCGGCGGAGGTTTCGGGCTCCTCCTCGGCTTCCAGTTCTACGTCTCCACCGAAGTTCTGGCCGGAACCTTCCTCGCCGCACTCTGCTTCCTGGCCAGCCTCGCCGTCTTCGGACGCCGCCTCTACCGCGCCCGGTCATGGGTCGCCCTCGGTCTCGGTTCCGCAGTCGCCGGCTGCATCGCCTTGCTGTGTGCGATCCCGCTGCTGGTGACCATGTCCGGGCCGAACGCCCCACAGGGCGCCATTCGCCCACACGGAGTATGGAACACCGACCTGCTCGACCCGATCCTGCCTGCGGCCCCGGCCTGGCTGAGCTCCGGGGTCTCCCCGCTGCCCCGGATCATGGAGATCGACCCGGCCGAACTCGGCGCCTACATCGGCGTACCGGCTCTGGTGGCCTCCGTGCTCATCGTCGCCGGCCTCGGCCGCCGCTCCGTGTCTGCGGTGCCGGTGCGCATCGCGGCCGCAACCGGATTCCTCGTCTTCCTGCTGGCGTTGGGTTCCCCGATCCTCCTGGGCGGCCGCGTGCTTGTCGAGACCGGTCCGTTCGCGCTCGTCGAGGCCGTCCCCGTACTCAACAACATCCTGCCCATGCGGCTCGTCTTCCACTCGACGATCGCGCTGTTCGCCGTGCTCGGAATCGGCCTCCAGTGGGCCCTGAGCCACCGGAAGCTGCGTCGCGCCCGCGCCCTCCTCATCCTGCTCGTCCTTTCCGCCGTTGCCATCCTCCCCGCTCCGCAGACCGCCCATGAGGTGACAGTTCCGGACTTCTACGAGGAATCGATCGCCGAGGTGGTCCCCGTCGGATCCGTCGTCAAGACTGTCCCCCGCCCCCTCGCATGGGCCGAGCCCCACGCCGACGAAGCCATGGTGTGGCAGTCGGTGAGCGGATTCCGCTACCGCGAGACCGGCGGTTACTTCATCGGTTCGAGCCCGGAATCGCCGGTGACCTATTCCGCCCCCGAGGATGCCCTCGACGAAGTGCTCCACGCCTCCGTCTTCGACGGTGAGCCCATGCCGGGCGCGGACAGTCCGGAAGTCGCCTCGGCGATCGCCGAACTGAGGGAGACCGGGGTCGACTTCATCGTTCTCGCGCCCGAAGCTCCGCTGCTGCCGGGAGGCGACGGAGACTATGCGGAATTCCTCGATGCCGCCGTCGGAGATCCGATCTTCGCCGAGGAGGGAGTGCGGGTGTACCGACTGGATCAGTAAGATGATCCCATGCTGAGAATCGGTCTCACCGGTGGAATCGGCGCCGGAAAGTCAACGGTGTCCGCAATGCTCGTCGAACACGGGGCTGTGCTCGTCGACGCCGACAGGATCGCCCGCGAAGTCGTCGAACCCGGACAGCCGCTGCTCGAGAAGCTGGCCGAGGCCTTCGGGCCGCAGGTGCTGCACTCCGACGGTTCGCTCGACCGGCAGGCACTGGCCGCGGCAGCCTTCGTCGACTCCGACCACACAGCACGGCTCAACGGCCTGATGCATCCGGCGATCCGCGACCGCACCGCCGAACACTTCGCCAGACACGCCGACGCCGAGATCGTCGTCCACGACGTTCCGCTGCTCGTCGAGAACGACATGACACCGGCCTACCACCTCAATCTCCTCGTCGACGTGCCCGCCGAGGTGCGCCTTCAGCGGCTCATGGACTCCCGCGGAATGGACCGCGACGACGCCGCCGCACGGATCTCCCGCCAAGCCGATGACGACACCCGCCGAGCAGCCTGCGATGTCACCATTGACAACTCCGGTCCCGTCGACGAGACGAAGGCCGCGGTCGCCCGGCTCATCGAATCCCGGATCCGCCCCTTCGCCGCCAATCTCGCGTCCGGGCAGCGGGCACCGAAGGCAGCCCTCGAACTCGTCGATCCCGCGGATGCCGACTGGATCGGTGACGCGCAGAGAGCGATCAGGAAGCTGCGACACGGCACGGGCGAGAAGTTCGCCATCGAACATATCGGCTCCACCTCTGTGCCGGGACTGCCAGCCAAGGACGTCATCGATCTGCAGCTCCTCGTCCCCGATCTCACCGCCGCCAGGGAGCTGGCACCCCGACTGGCCGAACTCGGTTATCCGGGAGCCGAGATGTGCGACCACCTCGGCGAAGAGTCGACCGAAGGGAAATGGTTCCACGCGAACACGGACCCCGGCCGCGCCGTCAATCTGCATGTGCGCACCGCGGACTCGGTCGGTGTGCGCTTCGCCCGCGCATTCCGTGACCTGCTCATCGCAGACCCGGGGGAGCGGGACCGTTACCTCGAGTTGAAGAGAGACCGTGTGGCCGAAGCCAAGGCTGCGGGCGGGACGAACGGGCAGATGATACGAACATATGCGGAATCGAAGGAACCGTACTTCCTGCAGATGCGCCGCCGACTGGTGCCCGACAGCTTCGACTGACACGCTGACACATGTCGGCAGGCACTTCGCCGAGGCTGTCGTTCCGACTCCGATCTGCCCAATGTCAGGGGCGGGGGCTAGGGTTGGACTATGAGCTCAGAACGCCCCCTGCCAGCTATCGGCCACCGCCCCGACGTCACCCGCGAAGTGGCGCCCTTCGAGGTCGTCTCCGAGTACTCTCCCTCCGGTGACCAACCGACGGCGATCCGAGAGATCTCCGACCGGCTCGACGCAGGAGAGCGGGACATCGTCCTCCTCGGTGCCACCGGCACAGGCAAGTCGGCGACGACGGCATGGCTCATCGAGCAGGTGCAGAGACCGACCCTGATCATGGCGCCGAACAAAACTCTCGCCGCGCAGCTGGCGAACGAGTTCCGACAGTTGCTGCCCAACAACGCGGTCGAGTACTTCGTCTCCTACTACGACTACTACCAGCCGGAAGCCTATGTGCCGCAGACGGACACGTTCATCGAGAAGGACTCCTCGATCAACGACGAAGTCGAACGTCTCCGGCACTCGGCCACGAACTCGCTGCTGACCAGACGCGACGTCGTCGTGGTCTCGACGGTGTCGTGCATCTACGGTCTCGGCACACCCGAGGAGTACGTCGACCGGATGGTCACCCTTCACAAGGGCGACGAATGCGATCGGGACGAACTGCTCAAACGCTTCGTGTCGATGCAGTACGCCCGCAATGATATGGCCTTCACCCGCGGGACTTTCCGTGTGCGCGGAGACACCGTCGAGATCATCCCGCAGTACGAGGAGCTCGCGCTGCGCATCGAGTTCTTCGGCGACGAGATCGAATCGCTGCAGACCCTCCACCCCCTGACGGGTGAGATCGTCCGCGACGAGGAGACCATCCACGTGTTCCCGGCCAGCCACTATGTCGCCGGTGAGAACCGGATGGCGAAGGCCATCAGCGGGATCGAGGACGAGCTGCAGAAGCAGCTGAGCGAATTCGAGTCTCAGAACAAGCTGCTCGAAGCGCAGCGGCTGAAGATGCGCACGACCTATGACCTCGAGATGATGGAATCGATGGGCTTCACCTCCGGCATCGAGAACTACTCCCGGCATATCGACGGTCGCGCACCCGGTTCGGCACCGAACTGTCTGCTCGACTACTTCCCCGAGGACTTCCTCCTCGTCATCGACGAATCGCATGTCACCGTCCCGCAGATCGGCGGCATGTACGAAGGGGATATGTCACGCAAGCGCACGCTCGTCGAACACGGATTCCGCCTGCCCAGCGCCATGGACAACCGGCCGCTGAAGTTCGACGAGTTCCGGGAGCGGGTGGGACAGAGCGTGTACCTGTCGGCCACGCCCGGCAACTTCGAACTCGGCAACTCCAACGGCTACGTCCAGCAGATCATCCGCCCCACCGGCCTCGTCGACCCGGAGATCAAGGTCAAACCGACGAAGGGGCAGATCGACGACCTGCTCGATGAGATCAAGACACGCGTCGATGCGAATGAGCGTGTGCTCGTGACCACGCTGACGAAGAAGATGGCCGAAGATCTCACCGACTATCTGCTCGAACACGATATCCGGGTCCAATACCTCCACTCCGACGTCGACACCCTGCGTCGTGTGGAACTGCTCACAGAACTGCGCGCCGGTGAATTCGATGTGCTGGTCGGCATCAACCTGCTGCGGGAGGGCCTCGACCTGCCCGAGGTCTCCCTCGTGGCGATCCTCGATGCCGACAAGGAAGGCTTCCTCCGGTCGTCGACATCGCTCATCCAGACGGTCGGTCGTGCCGCTCGCAACCTCAACGGCCAGGTGCACATGTACGCCGACACCATCACGGATTCGATGCGCACGGCCATCGACGAGACCGACCGCAGGCGTGCCATACAGATCGCCTACAACGACGAGCACGGAATCGATCCGGCGCCGCTGGTCAAGCGGATCGCAGATATCACCGAACGACTGCAGCGTGAGGACGAGGACACGCGTGAGCTGCTCACGGAGTTCGACTACGGCAAGGGAAAACGCGGTTACAACTCGACCCTGACCGACGAACAGAGGGAAGCCGCGGGCCAAAGCGGTTCGCTCCGCCCGCCGGCCGCTGACCTCACAGAACTCATCGAATCGCTGACCTCGCAGATGCATTCGGCTGCCGCGGAACTGCAGTTCGAGCTCGCCGCACGTCTGCGCGATGAGCTCTCCGACCTCAAGCAGGAGCTGCGTCAGATGAAAGAGGCCGGGCACGCCTGAGCCGCACCGGTGACGCGCGAGCGATGCTCGCGTGTTTATACTGGTGTGCTGGCGAAAGGGAGTATCCCGTCCATCCGCGGTCGTCACCACGACTCCACACAGGGGTCCGGACGCGGAGCGCACGCAGATTCACCGCGTGGGAGAGACTTTCGACCTGGATACATCCTATTCACCACGAAAGGCATCCATGGATATCCTGTCCTCCACGCTGGCCGCCGGCGGCAACGCCGCTGCAGCGAGCGAATCTCCGATTCCCGTCTGGTTCATGATCACCTCGGGAATCATCGTCGTTGCGATCCTCGTCTTCGACCTCCTCCTCGTCGTCAAACGACCACACACCCCGTCGATGCGCGAAGCGAGCATCTGGGTCGCCTTCTACGTCGCCCTGGCGCTGGTCTTCGCCGGTGCGCTGTTCGCCATCGGCGATGCCCAGCACGGCAGCGAATTCCTCACCGGCTGGCTGCTCGAGTACTCGTTGAGCATCGACAACCTGTTCGTCTTCATCATCATCATGGGCAGCTTCTCGGTACCGCGGAAGTACCAGCAGGAAGTGCTCATGGTCGGCATCATCATCGCCATCGTCTTCCGCGGCATCTTCATTCTCGCGGGTGCGGCGATCATCAGCGCCTTCGTCGAGGTCTTCTTCATCTTCGGCATCTTCCTCCTCATCGTCGCCTACCGGCAGGCCTTCAGCTCCGAAGACGAAGGAGACGGCGAGAACGGCCTCATCCGGTTCCTGCGGAAGCGGATCAACGTCGTCGACGAATACCACGGCAACAAGCTGCGTGTGACCCTCGACGACAACAAGAAGTACTGGACCCCGATGTTCATCGTGTTCATCGCCATCGGTTCGACCGATGTGATGTTCGCGCTCGACTCGATCCCCGCGATCTTCGGCGTCACCCAGAACGCGTTCCTCGTGTTCACCGCGAACGTGTTCGCCCTCATGGGACTGCGTCAGCTGTACTTCCTGCTCGGAGGGCTCGTCGACAAGCTCGTCTACCTCCACTACGGAATCGCTGCGATCCTCGGCTTCATCGGCGTCAAACTCATCATCCACGCTCTGCATTCGAGCGATTGGGAGTTCCTCTCCTGGGGTCATTCGATCCCCGAAGTGCCGACCTGGCTGTCTCTGACTTTCATCGTCTTCGCCATGGTGGTGGCCACTCTGGCCTCACTGATGAAGATGAAGAAGGACGGCATCTCATTCCGAGACATGAGCACCGACGAGTCCGAAAAGGCCTGAGCCGACCGGACCCGGTCATTCAGGCGCGGGTTCGGAGCCGGCGCAGAACGAGCGGGGTCCGTCTCGATCTCTCGAGACGGACCCCGCTCCGCTCTGCTCTGCCGGGCGGACCCGGACGCGCGGTGCCGCCCTCAGCCCTGGGCGAAGGGTCCGAACACGGGGGTCCACTCGCGGATGTCCGTCGACTCGATGACTCCGAGCGACGCATAGGGATCGGCCGCGAGGTGGCCCTCGACCTCTCCACGGTCGGCGGCGCTGAAGATCAGCAGTCCTCCCGGCTGGGGATCGTTGTCCAGGGGACCGGATGCCAGGATCGTCCCGGCCTCATTCATCTCCGCCTGCCAGCGTCGGTGCGCAGGGCGGTGCTCCATCCGCGTATCCGTATCGGGACCATAGTGATAGGTGACGGCGAAGACCGGCATGTGTGACTCCTCGGTGTCGAGCAATAGGATGGAACCAGTCTAATCGGAAAGGTCTGTGCATCAGCGTGGCCAGATTGCAGGAGATCCCAGCGGAATTCGCGGACGACGACACGATCTATGAGTCCTTCGGCGAATACTGCGCAGAGATCGGTGTCGAGCCGTACCCGGCTCAGGACGAGGCGTTCCTCACGATCCTCGCCGGCGACAATACGATCATGGCGACCCCGACCGGTTCGGGGAAGTCACTCGTCGCCCTCTTCGCCCTCTACCAGTCCTTCACCCGCGGGATCCGGTCGTACTACACGGCCCCGCTCAAGGCCCTGGTGAGCGAGAAGTTCTTCTCCCTCATCGACGCCTTCGGAGCCGAGAACGTCGGCATGATCACCGGTGACTCCACCGTCAACCCGGACGCTCCCGTCATCTGCGCCACGGCGGAGATCCTGGCCAATCAGGCGCTGCGCGAAGGCGGAATGCTCGACGCGGGAATGGTCGTCATGGACGAATTCCACTATGTCGCCGACCCCTCGCGCGGATGGGCCTGGCAGGTGCCCCTCCTCGAGATGCCGCAGACCCAGTTCGTCCTCATGTCCGCCACCCTGGGCGACACCGCCGACATCCGGCGAACCATGACGGAGACGACCGGACGGGACTCCTCCGTGGTCACCTCGGCGACCAGACCCGTCCCGCTCGAGTACGAATATTCGACAGAGACGTTGTCGGACACGCTGCGCGGGCTCGTCCGCAACGACAAGGCCCCGGTCTACGTCGTCTCATACTCCCAGAACGGCGCCATCGACCTCGCCACCAATCTGCTCTCGGTCGACCTCGCATCGAAGGAGCAGAAGGCGGCGATCGCCGCCGCCATCAAGGGCTTCACCTTCGGCAAGGGATTCGGGACCAGCCTGCGCAAACTGCTGCTGCACGGCGTCGGCGTCCACCACGCGGGGATGCTGCCGAAGTACCGCCGACTCATCGAACAGCTCGCGCTGAAGGGTCTGCTGCTCGTCATCTCCGGCACGGACACCCTGGGCGTGGGCATCAACGTGCCCATCCGCTCCGTGCTGCTGACCGGATTGACGAAGTTCGACGGGCGGAAGATGCGCAGGCTCAGCGTCCGCGAATTCCAACAGCTCGCCGGGCGTGCCGGGCGAGCCGGCTTCGACACCCGCGGCTACGTCATCGCCCAAGCCCCCGAACACGTCATCGACAACCTCAAGGCCGAAGCGAAGGCCGCGAACGATGAGAAGAAGAAAAAGAAGAAGGTCAAGAAGAAAGCCGCCCCCGTCGGCTTCGTCGGCTGGTCCGAAGAGACCTTCGCAAAACTCATCGAAGGCGAATCCGAGACCCTGCGGCCGCGGATGAAGATCGACCATTCGACGATCCTCAACCTCGTCGCCCGCCCCGGCTCCGATGTCTCGACCATCAGCGACTTCATCGACAAGACGCATGAGAGCAGGGACCGCCGGCTCGACCTCAAACTCACCGCGATCAGCATCGGACGTTCCCTCCTCGACGCCGGACTCATCGAGGTCCGCGGCAGCGAACTCATCGCCACCCAGGACCTCGGCCCCCAGTTCGCGCTCAACCAGCCCCTGGCTCCCTTCGTTCTCGCCGCACTCGACCTTCTCGACGAGAACGACGACACCTACGCCCTCGACGTCGTATCCATCGTCGAGGCGACCACCTCGGTGCCGTTCCAGATCCTGAAGGGCCAACTCGACCGGATCAAGGGGGAGACCCTGGCCGAGCTCAAAGCCGAAGGCGTCGAATACGCCGAACGCATGGCGATCCTCGACGAGATCGAAAGCCCCGCACCCCTGGCTGAGATGCTCGAACCGGCCTTCGACCATTTCGTTGAGACTCATCCCTGGCTCCACCGGGGCGGCTTCGAACCCAAATCCGTCGTCCGCGACATGATCGAGCAGGCCATGGGCTTCACCCAGTTCGTCGGCTACTACAGCCTCGCCCGGGCCGAGGGCAGCCTGCTGCGCTACCTCACCGACGTCTACCGCGCGCTGCTCCACAACGTGCCCGCGGAGAACCGGACCGAGGAACTCGAGACCATCATCGAATGGTGTGGTGAGACCATCGCACGGACGGATTCGTCGCTGCTCGACGAATGGCGCACACTGCAGGGTCTCGACCCCACTCAAGCTACCGACGATCTGCCGGCCCTCGACCGCCGCTTCTCCGAGAACACGAAGGTGTTCACCGCGGAGATCCGCAATGCCCTGTTCCACCGAGTGCTGCTGGCCGAACGTGCGAACTACACGGAACTCGGCCGCCTCGACGCCGAATCCGGATTCGACTCCCGTGCCTGGGAAGACGCGATCGAGGACTTCTACGACGAATACGGAGAGCTCATCGTCGACCAGAAGGCCCGGGGACGGGAATATATCGACATCACACCCGGTTCAGACACATGGAGCGTCCGCCAGATCCTCGCCGACCCCGACGACAACAGGGACTGGGCCGTCGACGCCGAGGTGGACGTGGCCGCCAGCGACGAATCCGGAGACATCGTGCTCCGCATCCTCTCCGTCGGAGAGATCGGCGGATGAGTCTTCGAACCGTTGCGAATACAGCAATGTCAGTGCCGAGTAATACAGTGGTCAGGTGATGAAAACCAATAACGGTGAGCAAGTGACAGGCGTTTCCCATCTCGACACCCTGTGGGTCAAGGGAGCCCGAGCGCACAATCTCAAGAACGTCGAGATCGCGCTGCCGCGCGACTCGATGGTCGTGTTCACCGGCTTGTCCGGTTCCGGCAAATCGTCGCTGGCCTTCGACACGATCTTCGCCGAGGGTCAGCGACGCTACGTCGAATCCCTGTCCTCCTATGCCCGGATGTTCCTCGGGCAGATGGACAAACCCGACGTCGACTTCATCGAAGGGCTGTCCCCGGCGGTGTCGATCGACCAGAAGTCGACCTCGCGCAATCCGCGTTCGACCGTCGGCACGATCACCGAGGTCTATGACTTCCTGCGCCTGCTGTGGGCACGGATCGGCACCCCGCACTGCCCCGTCTGCGGTGAGGTCATCACGAAGCAGACACCGCAGCAGATCGTCGACCAGCTGCTCGAACTCGAGGAACGCACGAAGTTCCTCGTCCTCGCTCCCGTCATCCGCTCCCGCAAGGGCGAATTCGTCGACCTCTTCACCGACCTGCAGTCCAAGGGCTTCTCCCGGGCGATCGTCGACGGTGAGCAGATCAGCCTGAGCGAACCGCCGACCCTGGAGAAGCAGTACAAGCACACGATCTCCGTGGTCGTCGACCGCCTCGTCGCCAAATCGGGAATGCGCCCGCGCCTGACCGACTCCGTCGAAACCGCGCTGGGGTTGGCCGATGGACGCATCGACGTCGAACTCGTCGACGCGGGCACGACGCGCACATTCTCGGAGCATATGTCCTGCCCGAACGAGCACCCCCTGACGATCGACGAGATCGAACCCCGCTCGTTCTCCTTCAACTCGCCCTTCGGCGCCTGCCCCACCTGCGACGGCATCGGCACCCGCCTGCAGGTCGACGAAGCTCTCGTCGTCCCCGACGAGGACCTCAGCCTCGGCTCCGGGGCCATCGCCCCCTGGTCGGGCGGCAAACAGGTCGCGAAGTACTTCAACCGTCTGCTCAAGGGCCTCGGCGACGAACTCGGCTTCGATATGAAGACGCCGTGGAAGAAGCTGCCGAAGACTGCGAAGACTGCGATACTCACGGGCAAGGACTACAAGGTCCACGTGAAGTACAAGAACCGTTTCGGCCGCGAACGCACATACTCGACGGGCTTCGAGGGCGTCTACCAATACATTCAGCGCAAGCACGAGGAAACCGAATCCGAGTGGTCGCGGGAACGCTACGAGTCCTATATGCGGGAGATCCCGTGCGCCAGCTGCGACGGTACGCGCCTCAAACCGGAGATCCTCGCCGTCAAGGTCGGCGGCAGATCCATCGCCGAGGTCTCCGAACTCGCCCTCGACGAAGCGGCCTCCTTCCTCGGTTCCCTCGAACTGAGCTCCCGGGACGCCGCGGTGGCGGCGCAGGTGATGAAGGAGATCAACGCCCGCCTCGGCTTCCTCCTCGACGTCGGCCTCGACTACCTCAGCCTCAACCGGGCCGCCGGTACGCTCTCCGGCGGTGAGGCCCAGCGCATCCGCCTGGCCACACAGATCGGCTCCGGCCTCGTCGGCGTCCTCTACGTCCTCGACGAGCCCTCGATCGGTCTGCACCAGCGTGACAACCGCCGACTCATCGAAACGCTCAACAAGCTCAAGGATCTCGGCAACACCCTCATCGTCGTCGAACACGATGAGGACACCATCGAATCCGCCGACTGGATCGTCGACATCGGGCCCGGTGCCGGCGAGCACGGGGGAGAGGTCGTCTACTCCGGTCCTGTCACCGGCCTGAAGGATGCCGACGGATCGATCACCGGCGACTATCTCTCCGGTCGACGAGCGATCCAGATCCCGCCGACCCGCCGTCCCGTCGACAAGGACCGGATGGTCACCGTCGAGAAGGCCGTGGAGAACAACCTGCGCGACGTCACGGTGTCCTTCCCCCTCGGCGTACTCACCGCCGTCACCGGCGTCTCCGGGTCGGGCAAGTCGACCCTGGTCAACGAGATCCTCTACACGCAGATGGCGAATGTCCTCAACGGCGCGTCCCGGGTGCCGGGACGGCACAAGCGCGTGACCGGTTTGGACAACCTCGACAAGGTCGTCCACGTCGACCAGTCGCCGATCGGGCGGACCCCGCGGTCGAACCCCGCGACCTACACCGGCGTCTTCGACCATGTGCGCCGACTGTTCGCCGAAACCGAATCGGCGAAGGTCCGCGGCTATCTGCCCGGACGGTTCTCGTTCAACGTCAAGGGCGGACGCTGTGAGAACTGCAGCGGCGACGGCACGATCAAGATCGAGATGAACTTCCTGCCCGACGTCTACGTCCCCTGCGAGGTCTGCCAGGGCGCCCGGTACAACCGCGAGACGCTGGAAGTCACGTTCAAGGGCAAGAACATCGCCGAAGTCCTCGATATGCCCATCGAAGAGGCCAACGACTTCTTCGCCGCGATTCCGGCGATCTCGCGACACCTCAAGACGCTCGTCGAAGTGGGGCTCGGCTATGTCCGACTCGGGCAGCCGGCCACGACTCTCTCCGGCGGTGAGGCCCAGCGTGTCAAACTCGCCGCGGAACTGCAGAAGCGCTCCCGCGGCCGCACCGTCTACGTGCTCGACGAACCGACGACCGGACTGCACTTCGAGGACATCTCGAAGCTGCTCATGGTCCTCCAGGGACTCGTCGACAAGGGCAATACGGTCATCGTCATCGAACACAACCTCGACGTCATCGGCAACGCCGATCACATCATCGACCTCGGACCGGAGGGCGGTCGCGGTGGTGGGCAGATCATCGCCCAGGGCACCCCCGAAGAGGTCGCCGAGGTGGCCGAATCCCACACCGGACGGTTCCTCAAACCGATTCTCAAGTCCTGATCCGAATGCCTGAGCCATCCACCTACCGTCCGGCCACCGGGTCGATCCCCACCTCGGCCGGGGTCTACAAGTTCCGGGACCCCGATCGGCGGGTGATCTACGTCGGGAAGGCGAAGAACCTCCGCAACCGACTCAACTCGTACTTCGCCAATCCCGCCGCGCTGCATCCGCGCACCTCGACGATGGTTCACACCGCGAACTCGGTCGAATGGACCGTCGTCGACACCGAGGTCGAAGCGCTCCAGCTCGAATGGACGTGGATCAACGAGTTCAATCCGCGGTTCAACGTCATGTTCCGCGACGACAAGTCCTATCCGTATCTGGCGATCACGATGAACGACGAGGTGCCTCGTGCCTTCATCACTCGCGGAAAGCGACGCAAGGGCGTGAAGTACTTCGGTCCGTTCGCCCAGGTGTGGGCGATCAAGGACACGCTCGATCTGCTGCTCAGGGCCTTCCCCATGCGGACCTGCACAGCAGGCGTCTACCGCCGGGCCGAACGCAGCGGCAGACCCTGTCTGCTCGGATACATCGACAAATGCGCAGCCCCCTGCGTCGGCCAGATCAGCAAGGGCGATCACAAGGATCTCGCCCGCAGCATCTCAGATTTCATGTCCGGCAACACCGGCCGTTTCATCAGCCACCGGCAGAAGGAGATGGCCAGCGCCGCGGCAGAACTCGACTATGAGCGCGCGGCCCGTCTGCGCGACGAGATCTCCGCGCTGCAGAAGGTCCTCGACAAATCGGCTGTGGTCCTGTCCGTGAGCGCCGACTGCGATATCTTCGCCCTCGTCACCGAGGAGCTCGAAGCCTCCGTCCAGGTCTTCCATGTGCGCCAGGGTCGCATCCGCGGTCAGCGCGGCTGGATCATCGAACGCTCCGATGACCACACTCCCGCCGAGCTGACCACCGACTACCTGCGTCAGGCCTACTCCGGCCTCGACGCCGATGCCATCCCGAAGGAGATCCTCGTCGACACTCTGCCGGCGGATCTCGATTCGCTGGAGGCGTGGCTGAGCCAGCAGCGTGGTTCCCGAGTGACCGTGCGGGTGCCCGAACGCGGTGAGAAGAAGGCGGCCTTGGAGACGGTGGGGAAGAACGCGAAGGAAGCGCTCGTCCAGCACAAGCTCAAGCGCTTCTCCGACCTGACGACACGCAGCCAGGCGCTCAAGGAGATCCAGGAGCACCTCGACCTGGCGGAAGCACCGCTGCGCATCGAATGCATCGACATCTCCCACACCCAGGGGTCGAACGTCGTCGCCTCCCTCGTCGTGTTCGAGGACGGCATGGCGAAGAAGCGTGACTACCGACACTTCGCCATCCACGGGGACGCGGCGGCCGACGATACGGCATCGATGTACGACGTCGTCTCACGTCGCTTCAGCCGCTACCTCGAGCAGATGACCTCCGAGGAACCCGACGAGCGCTTCGGCTACCGGCCCAGCCTCCTCGTCGTCGACGGTGCGGGCCCGCAGGTTGCGGCAGCGACGCGAGCACTGACCGATCTCGGCATCGTCGACATCTCGGTCGTCGGTCTGGCCAAACGACTCGAAGAGATCTGGGTTCCCGACGATCCGTTCCCCGTCATCCTCCCACGCAACTCCGAAGGTCTCTTCCTCATGCAGCGCCTGCGGGATGAGGCCCATCGCTTCGCCATCACCTATCACCGGTCCAAACGTGCAAAGGCGATGACGAGCTCGGTGCTCGACGAGATCCCGGGGCTCGGGGAATCGAAGCGCACCGCTCTGCTGCGTCATTTCGGATCCGTGAAGAAGGTCCGCGCCGCCACCGCCGAAGAGATCTGCGAGGTCAAGGGGATCGGTCCCGCTCTCGCCGCGAAGATCGTCGGGGCTCTGACCGACTGAGCTCTGCGATTCTGCCCTAGAGTAGTGCCGAGGGACACTGATCCCGCCGACCGAACGGGCATGAGCAGAGGAGGACGCGTGAGCGTGCAGGCCGAATCGAACGGATCCGACCACCCCATCGAGGTGGTGCTCGTCACCGGCATGTCCGGAGCCGGCCGCACGACCGTGGCCAATGTGCTCGAAGACATGGACTGGTACGTCGTCGACAACCTGCCCCCGCAGATGATGCGTCCGCTCGTCGAGCTCGTCGCTCGAGCCGATGGCGCCCTGCCGAAGATCGCGATCGTCATCGATGCCAAGGGCCGGACGAAGTACACCGAGCTGCAGGAGACGATCAGCGATTTCGTCGATCAGGGTCTGTCCCTGCGCATCGTCTTCCTCGACGCCTCCGACGAAGTCCTCGTCCGACGGTTCGAATCGACGAGGCGACCCCATCCTCTGCAGGGGGAGGGGACCCTGCTCGACGGCATCGAAGCCGAACGTGCCGAGCTCGAGTCCCTCAGACACCGCGCCGATATCATCGTCGACACCTCCGAGCTCAACGTGCACCAGCTGTCTGCCGAGGTGCGCAAGCGCTTCAGCGACGATGACACCCCACCGCTGCGCCTGACGGTGATGAGCTTCGGATTCAAATACGGACTGCCGAAGGACGCCGACCACGTCGCCGACGTCCGCTTCCTGCCCAACCCGTACTGGATTCCCCATCTGCGCGGACACAACGGGCTCGACTCCGATGTCGCCGACTACGTTCTCGAGCAGAACGGCGCCGAGGAATTCATCGAACGCTATGCCGCAACTCTGTCCACGGTCGCCGAAGGGTATCTGCACGAGGGACGCGGATATGCGATGATCGGGATCGGCTGCACCGGCGGCAAACACCGCTCCGTGGCGATCAGCGAACGCGTCGGACGACTGCTCTCGGCCCGGACCGGGATTCCGGTCACCGTACGTCACCGTGATCTGGGAAGAGAATGACATGGAGACCGAAGATCTGCCCGTCATCTCCACGGGCGCACAGAAGGACGGTCCCAATATCGTCTCCTTCGGCGGCGGCCACGGTCTCTATGCGGCGCTGAGGGCGTTCCGCCTGCTCACCGAAGACCTCACTGCGGTCGTCACCGTCGCCGATGACGGCGGCTCATCCGGACGTCTGCGCGACGAACTCGGCGGACTGCCTCCCGGTGATCTGCGGATGGCGCTGGCCGCACTCTGCGATGACGGAACCTGGGGTCAGACGTGGCGTGACGTCATCCAGCACCGCTTCGAATCGGCGGGGGAGCTGGACGGTCACGCAGTGGGCAATCTGCTCATCGCCGCCCTGTGGCAGATCCACGGCGACCATGTGGCCGGCCTGGATTGGATGGCCCGTCTGCTGCGCGCTCACGGCCGTGTGCTGCCGATGTCCTCGGTGCCGCTGACGATCGAAGCCGATGTGAAGTTCCCCGGCTCCTTCCAGGTCGTGCGCGGCCAATCCGTGCTCGCCTCCACAATCGGCCACGTCGAGACCGTACGCCTCGACCCGGCGGCCCCACCGGCCCGCTACGAGACAGTCGACGCGGTGGAGGAAGCCGATGTCCTCAACCTCGGCCCCGGCTCGTGGTACACCTCGGTGATGCCTCACCTGCTCGTGCCCTCCCTCGCGGAGGCGATCGTGACCTCGAACGCGGTGAAATCCCTCACGCTCAACCTCAGCTCCACCGACGGTGAGACGAAGGACCTGAGCCTCGGCGAACACCTCGTCTCCCTCCACCGACATGCCCGCTCACTGACCTTGGACTATGTCCTCGTCGACGAGGCGGCCACCGAACTCGAACCCGATCTGCCGGACCGGGCCGAAGACATGTTCGGGGCGAAGCTCTGGGAACGTCCCTTGCGCTCACGGAGGCAGGGACAGCATGACAGCCTCAAACTCGCGGCATGCTACCGTGACATGTTGTTGGACGCCGGGATCGGCGTCGCCGAGCAGTGGTAGAACTTCAGGTGCAGGAGGACGAGCTATGGCACTGACCGCTCAGGTCAAGGACGAGTTGGCGCGTGTGACGATCACACGCACCTCCGCCCGCAAGGCCGAGGTGTCCTCGATCTTCCGCTTCTCGTCGGCTCTGCACCTCGTCAACGGCTCGATCGTCCTGGAGGCCGAACTCGACACCGCTCAGGCCGCCAAGCGACTGCGCGCGGAGATCAAGGACCTCTACGGTCAGCATGCCGACATCGTCGTCATCAATGCCGCCGGGATCCGCCGCTCCAACCGCTACCTGCTGCGTGTCACCCGTGACGGGGGAGCGCTGGCCCGCCAGACCGGACTCGTCGACAACCGCGGCAGGCCTGTGCGCGGACTGCCCTCGGCCATCGTCAACGGGTCCGTGGCCGATGCCGAGGCCGCCTGGCGCGGAGCCTTCCTCGCCCACGGCTCCCTGACCGAACCGGGACGCTCCTCGGCACTCGAGGTCACGTGCCCGGGCCCCGAGGCGGCTCTTGCCCTCGTCGGCGCCGCTCGTCGCCTCGGCCTGAGTGCGAAGGCCCGTGAAGTCCGCGGAGTCGATCGCGTCGTCATCCGCGACGGCGACGATATCGCCGCACTGCTCACCCGCATGGGCTCCCACAGCGCCGTGCTGGTCTGGGAGGAACGGCGGATGCGCCGGGAGGTCCGCGCGACCGCGAACCGTCTGGCGAACTTCGACGATGCGAACCTGCGCCGCTCCGCACGTGCCGCTGTGGCCGCCGGAGCTCGGGTCGAACGCGCACTGGAGATCCTCGGCGACGAGGTCCCCGAACACCTCCGCTATGCCGGTCAGCTGCGAGTGACTCACAAACAGGCGTCTCTCGAGGAGCTCGGCCAGCTCGCCGACCCGCCGATGACGAAGGACGCGGTCGCCGGCCGGATCCGCAGGCTGCTGTCGACTGCGGACAAGCATGCGGAAGAACTGGGAATTCCCGGTACCGAAGCCAGTCTGACCCCGGAAATGCTCGAGGATCGCTAAGATCGAGGCATGAGACGAATCGCCATCAACGGCTTCGGCCGCATCGGTCGTGCCCTGTTCCGTCTGTCCCTCGAACCCGATGCCGATTTCGAGGTCGTGGCCATCAACGATCTCACCGATACGACGACCCTGGCCCATCTGCTCTCCCACGATTCCGTCTGGCCGCGGTTCAACCATGACGTCGACGCCGCCGACGAGGCGATCATCGTCGACGGACGCGAGATCGCCGTGACCAGCCAAGCCGACCCGGCCGCCATCGACTGGAGCTCGCACAAGGTCGAACTCGTCGTCGAATCCACCGGACGCTTCACGCGTCAGGACCAGGCCGAGGCCCACCTCGGCGGCACCGTGCAGACGGTCGTGCTCTCCGCCCCCGGAAAGGATGTCGACGCCACCCTCGTCATGGGCGTGAACGAAGACGTCTTCGACCCGACCGCGCACTCCGTGGTCTCGAACGCCTCGTGCACGACGAACTGCATGGCCACCGTCGTCAAAGCACTCGACGACGCCCTCGGCGTCGAATCCGGTCTGCTCAACACCGTCCACGCCTACACCGGCGACCAGATGCTCGTCGACGGACCCCACCGGGATCTGCGTCGGGCGCGCGCCGCCGCCGTCAACATCGTGCCCACCACGACCGGCGCCGCTCGCACCGTCGGCCGCGTGATGCCCCACCTCGAGGGCAAGCTCGACGGACTGGCCGTGCGCGTGCCCGTGCCCGCCGGTTCGATCATCGATTTCACCTTCACCACGTCCACGGGCGCCGACCGGGACGAGGTCAACGCAATCCTCGCCTCCGCGGCGGACGGATCACCGTATCTCGACTTCTCCACCGACGAACTCGTCTCCACCGACATCGTCGGCACCACCGCCTCGGCGATCGTCGATTCCAAGCTCACGATGGTTCTGGGAGACCAGATCAAGGTCGTGGCCTGGTACGACAACGAGTGGGGCTACACGAACCGACTCAAAGACATGGTCAGCTACATTCTCAGCGAAAGGGACTCATGAGGACATTCGACGATGCGGGCATCTTCGCCGGCCACACGGTGCTCGTCCGCAGCGATCTCAATGTGCCGCTGGACGACGGCACCATCACCGATCGGGGGCGCATCCTGGCTTCGGCCGGAACCATCAGGTCCCTCGCCGAGGCGGGAGCCAAGGTCATCGTGATGTCGCATCTGGGTCGGCCCAAGGGAGAACCGGATCCGCAGTTCTCCTTGGCCCCGATCGTCCCCGAGCTCGCCGACGCCATCGGCCGTCCGGTCGCCTTCGCCGCCGACACCGTCGGTGAGGATGCGCAGACGAAGGCCGCGGCCCTGTCCGACGGCGAGGTGCTGCTGTTGGAGAACCTCCGCTTCAACCCGGGCGAGACGGCGAAAGACGATGCGCAGCGCCAGGAGTTCGCGTCCCGCTTGGCCGGACTGGCCGACGACTTCGTCTCCGACGGTTTCGGGGTCGTCCATCGCAAGCAGGCCTCGGTCTACGACATCGCCGGCCTCCTCCCGCACTATGCCGGTTCGCTGGTGCGTGCGGAAGTCGAAGTCAGCGACCGGCTGCTCAATGATCCCGCCTCACCGTTCACCGTCGTCCTCGGCGGGTCGAAGGTCTCGGACAAACTCGGCGTCATCGACAACCTCATCGACCGTGCCGACAATCTGCTCATCGGCGGGGGAATGGTCTTCACCTTCCTCGCCGCGCTCGGCCACGACATCGGTTCGAGCCTGGTCGAGAAAGACCGCATCGACGACGTCGTGGGCTACCTCGAACGCTCCCGGTCCGGCGGGGCCCGCATCGTCCTGCCTACGGACATCGTCATGGCCGCCTCCTTCGCCGCCGATGCCGAACACTGGGTCCGGCCCGTCGCCGAACTCGAAGACACTCCTGCAGGAGGCGACGGCCTCGGCCTCGACATCGGCCCCGAATCGGCCCGCACCTACGCCGAGATCATTGCGGGCTCGACCACCGTGTTCTGGAACGGGCCGATGGGCGTCTTCGAATTCCCGGCCTTCGCTGCCGGCACCAAAGCCGTCGCCCAGGCACTGACCGATGACGGCAGCGGTCAGGGACAGCGGCTGACCGTGGTCGGCGGCGGTGACTCCGCGGCCGCCGTGCGCAGCCTCGGCTTCGCCGACGACGCTTTCGGCCATATCTCCACCGGCGGTGGTGCCAGCCTCGAATACCTCGAAGGCAAGACCCTGCCCGGACTCGACGCACTCGGATGAGGAAGACAGACACCATGAACGACCGCACCCTGCTGCTGGCAGGCAACTGGAAGATGAACCACGACCACTTGGAGGCGATCTCCGCTGTCCAGAAGCTTGCCTGGGCACTCGAGGACGCCAAACTCGACGACAGTCATTGTGAAGTCGTCGTCGTCCCGCCATTCACCGATATCCGTTCGGTGCAGACCCTCGTCCAAGGCGACAAACTGTGGCTGAAATACGGCGCCCAGGACGTCTCCCAGCACGCTCCCGGAGCGCATACGGGAGAGATCGCCGCTTCGTTCCTCTCCCGGCTCGGCTGCAGCTACGTGGTCATCGGCCACAGCGAACGCCGCGCGGACAACCACGAGACCAATGAGGTCGTGGCCGCGAAGATCAAGGCCGCACTCTCGGCCGAACTCACGCCGATCCTCTGCGTAGGGGAGTCCCTCGAACAGCGGCAGGAGAAGAGCCACGTCGAGTTCACGCTCGGGCAGATGGATGAATCCCTGGCCGGATTCGACGCCTCCGATCTCTCCGGCCTCGTCATCGCCTACGAGCCCGTGTGGGCGATCGGCACCGGAGAGACCGCCACGGCCGCCGATGCCGCCGAAATGGCGTCGGCCATCCGAGTGCGCCTCGGTGAGAAGTACGGCGACGCTCTGGCCCAGACCACCCGCATCCTCTACGGCGGATCCGTCAAGGCCGACAATGTGGCAGAGATCGTCGCGTCCGCAGACGTCGACGGCGCGTTGGTGGGCGGTGCGAGCCTGAGCGGCCCGGACTTCGCCGCTTTGTGCAAGGCCGCGGTCGCGAAGTAGACTGACAGACGCATCATTCGACGAAACACTCGACGAAACATAGGTTGAATCCGACGTGGAAATCCTCAACATCATTCTCATCGCGCTGCTTGTGCTCACGAGCGTCTTCCTCACCCTGCTGATCCTCATGCACAAGGGCAAGGGCGGTGGCATGTCCGACATGTTCGGCGGCGGAATGTCCTCGTCGCTGGGGTCCTCGGGTGTCGCCGAGCGCAACCTCAACCGGTTCACCACGCTCATGGCGATCATCTGGGCGGCCTGCATCATCCTGCTGGGAGTCCTCACCCGCTTCAACGCCTGAGCAGACGAATGAGAAGGACCCCGA
>NZ_JAJB01000022.1:0-35224 GCF_000583215.1 Brevibacterium sp. VCM10 | reverse complement strand
GCACTTCGAACACGCGGTTGTGGCTGTCTGAGGCCGCCCCGTCGCCGTTCGCGAAGGCGGGAAGCTGTAGACTGGGTCGAGTCGCCGATCGCGGCGTGTCTTCACAGGGTCCTGCCTTGGTGGATACCTGCTGATCAGCGGTGACGCGCGGGCGTAGCTTAATGGCAAAGCTTCGGCTTCCCAAGCCGATGACGCGGGTTCGATTCCCGTCGCCCGCTCTCTTGATGCCCGTTCTGTGTGCACATCTCTTGGTGCCTACGCGGTATTCCCAAACTTCAGGTCACCATCGGATACTTTTCGCGCGTGAAAGTATCCGATGGTGACCTATTCTTCACTGGAAGTATCCGATGGTGACCTGAAGTCGGAGGGCGGGAGAGCCTCCTGCAGCCGTCTAGGCGCCCCAGTCGCGCGCACAGCCGGCGGGCGGCGAAGCCTCGCAGCCTACGGGCGGCCGGCGAAACGGCCGAGCAGCTCGACGTGCCCGGCGACGATGAGCAGGTCCTGTTTGCCCACCCGCGTCGTCGGGTCGGCGTAGGTGAAGTCGCGGCCGGGACTCTTGATGCCGACGATCGTCACTCCGTACTTGTCGCGGACACCGGACTCGCTGAGGGTGAAGCCCTGGATCTCCCGAGGCGGACGCATCTTCACCACGGCGAAATGGCCCTCGTCGAACTCGATGTACTCCATCATCCGCGAACTGACCAGGTGAGCGACGCGGCGGCCGGCATCCGACTCCGGATAGAGCACATGGTGGGCGCCGATGCGGTGGAGGATCTTGCCGTGCGACGGCGAAATGGCCTTCGCCCACACCTGCGTCACGCCCAGGTCGACGAGGTTGGCCGTGGTCAGCACGCTGTCCTCGATCGAGGTTCCGATGCCGACGACGGCAGTCGAGAAGTCACCGGCACCCACCTGGCGCAGAGCGTCGATGTTCGTCGAGTCGGCCTCGACGACGTGCGTGAGTTTGCCGCTCCAGTCCTTGACGAGTTCGGGATTATGCTCGATGGCCATCACCTCGCGACCGAGTTTGGCCAGAGTCGCCGCGGTCGAGGATCCGAAGCGTCCCAGTCCGATGACCAGGATAGAGGTGTGTTCGTTAGCCAACGACCGGCCTTTCCTCGGGGTAGCGGTAGAGACGGGCGGAGTCCTGCATGGACAGAGCAGCCGCAAGTGTAATCGTACCGAGTCGGCCGATGAGCATGATCACCGCCAGCACATAGAGGCCGAGATTCGGTGAGGATGACGATACTCCGGAGCTCAGCCCGACGGTGCCGAAGGCCGAGATCACCTCGAACAGGACCCGATCGAGCGGTTCGGAGCTGATCTGAAGCATTGCGAGCGTGCCGACGAAGACGATCATCGCACCCGTGAGCAGGATCGAGATCGACAGTTTGATCGTCGAGGAGGTCAGCCGCCGACCGAATACGTGGACGTCTTGCAGGCCCCTGGCCTCGGCGAATGCTGCCAAAATGAGCACTGCCACTGTTGTCACCTTGATTCCGCCGGCCGTCGAGGACGATCCGCCGCCGATGAACATCATGAGGTCCATGAGCAGGTGCGACGCCTGGCTCATGTCCGCGATCTCCATCGTCGAGAACCCTCCCGATCGCGGCATCACGGCCATGAACAGGACTTCGATGAATGTGTGACCGGCGTTCTTGTCGCCGAGCGTCGCCGGGTTCGCCGACTCGAACAGCGCCAGCAGCAGCAGCCCGACGGCCAGGACCGCCGTCGTGGTCGTCAGAGTCAGCTTCGTGTGCAGATCCCAGCGGCTCGGCCGATTCCAGAACATCGTGACCATGAGCACGACGGGAAAGCCGAGCGACCCGACGAAGACGCCGACCATGATCAGCGACAGGATCCATGGATCGGAGGCGAAGTACGCCGCCCCGCCTTCGTGGATGGTGAAACCGGCGTTGTTGAAGGCCGAGATCGAATAGAACACCGAGTACCAGATCGAGTCGCCGAGCGATTCCCCGCGCATGAGGAACCGTGGGAACAGCAGCACCGCGAGGATCGATTCGGCGGTGAAGATGGTGATGACCACGGCCTTTAGCAGCGAGCCGACCTGACCCAGATTGAGCGCCGAGGTGGCCTGCTGAGCGATCAGTCGCTGCCGGACTCCCAGCCTCCTGGAGACAGCCATGCCCAGCACCGAGGCGAGGGTGAGGATTCCGAGACCGCCGACCTGGATGCCGGCGGTGATGATCGAGATCCCGAAGTCTGACCAGTACTCCTCCGTGACGACCGGGGTCAGCCCGGTCACGCACACGGCGGAGACCGCCACGAACACCGAGTTCGCGATGTGTGTGGCCTGGTCGACTGAACCGGGGTCGCGCATGCTCGCCGGCAGCATCAGCAGGATCGCGAACGCCGCGACGACGGCGACGAAGGACCCGATCGCCAGTTGTGCCGGTGAGGCCACGGCGAGGTCGTCGACGAAGTCACGGACCCACCGGCCCGGCTTCAGCAGCCAATCGAGGCGCGGCGAGGAATTCTTGGACACAATCACCATGGTAGAGCCGGTGGCCCCGGAATCGGCGCAAGTGAGCTGCGCCATATAGCATGGTGGGCATGGCCGAAAATGATGTGTATGTCGTTTGGGACGACGAGGTGACCGGTTACAACTTCGGTCCCAGCCACCCCATGCACCCTCTCAGGCTCGACCTGACAGCGAAGCTCGCCGAGGACTTCGGGCTCTTCGACGCGGACAACGTCCACGTCAATCCCATCGGCGAGATCGATGAGGCCAAGCTCGCCCGCCTCCACGACCCCGACTACATCGCCGCCGTCAAACAGGCCGGCACCGCTGAGGGCCTCGATGAGCAGGATGCGAACAGGTTCGGAATCGGCACCGAGGATGTTCCCGGGTTCGAGAATATGCACACCGCCTCGGCGCTGCTGTTCCAAGGCAGCGTCAACGCCGCGAACGCTATCATCTCCGGTGACTATCGCCGGGCGGTGAATTTCTGCGGTGGAATGCACCACGCGATGCCGGGCAAGGCCAGCGGGTTCTGCGTCTACAACGACGCAGCCGGAGCGATCACCCAATTCCTCGAAGCCGGATACGAGCGCATCGTCTATCTCGATATCGACGCCCACCACGGTGACGGTGTCGAGGCGTTCTTCTGGGACGACCCTCGAGTGCTCACGATCTCGATCCACGAATCGGGGAAGTTCCTCTTCCCCGGCACCGGGTACCCCGCCGATATCGGCGGACTCAAGGCGGCCGCCTCGGCGGTGAATATCGCACTGCCCCCGCGCACGGGCGACGCGGACTGGCTGCGCGCCTTCGACGCCACCGTCCCGCAGATCGTCGCCGCCTTCGAACCCCAGGTCATCGTCTCCCAGCACGGCTGCGACGGTCACCGGGAGGACCCGCTGACCCATATGCGCCTGAGCGTCGACGCCATGCGCACCGCTGCCGAACGGATCCGCGATCTCGCCGTCGACCACGCCGACGGGCGGTGGCTGTCGGTCGGGGGAGGGGGATACGCGATCATCGACGTCGTGCCCCGCGCCTGGACGAATCTCCTGGCGGTCGCCGCCGGACTCGATATCGATCCCGGAGCACGGATCCCCGGACGCTGGGCCTCCTACGCCCAGACGAAGACCGGAAGGGAGGCGCCGCTGTCGATGACCGACGGATTCGACGGAGCCTTCGAACCCTGGTCGAAGGGATTCGATCCCGAAGCGGAACTCGACCGTGCCGTGATGGGCACCCGGAAGAACACCTTCCCCTTCTTCGCCCTCGACCCCTACTTCGACTGAGCGGCGCCGGTCGAGAGGTGCCGCCCCGGTCGGAACCGAGTCCCGCGTCGCCCGCACTCGTCTTGTGCTTTGCTGCTCACCTCCTCTGAGTCGAACCCGATCCGCGCTGTCGCGCGGATCGTCTGGCTCGGCCGTTGTGGATCTGGACACAGTTTTGGGAAAGCAGGCGGCCAAGCGATAGAATTGCACGGTTAGTTCAATGGGTGGGCACCTGAAGTTCACCCTCCACCGACAAGCACAAGGGGTACCCGAGTGGGCTCAGTCATCAAGAAGCGCCGCAAGCGTATGTCGAAGAAGAAGCACCGCAAGCAGCTTCGCAAGACACGTCACCAGCGTCGCAACAAGAAGTAAGACCCGACGGTCCTACGCCCCCGCTCGAGTGATTTCTCGGCGGGGTTTGTTGCACCCGATGAGGAGTGGGCCATGGTCGACCTGACCTTTCTCACGCGTGTCGATTGCCATCTGTGCGCTGACGCGCTCCAGACCGTCACCGAGGTGGCCGCGGGCAGAGATGTGACCGTGACGGAGATCGACATCGACACCGATGACGATCTGGCCGCACAGTACGGCTGGGATGTTCCGGTCGTTCTCCTCAACGGGCGACAACACAGTTTTCATCGAGTCGACAAGGATCGGCTGTCCAAGGCGCTCGACGCCTTGGGCGCATGAGATCGATTGAAGGAGTGAGGCGGATTCGTGGGCGAGATTCTGTCCGCCAACAGGATTGAGGGTGTCGTTCGCAAGGACGTCCCCGAGCGCGTGATATCCCGGCTCCCGATCTATCTGCAGACCGTCGAGACGGTCGCCGCCACCGGCCAGGACACAATTTCGTCGGAGGACCTCGCCGCGCGCAGCGGTGTGTCCCCGTCGATTCTGCGCAAGGACCTGTCTCAGCTGGGGCGATCGGGAACCCGCGGGGTCGGCTACTCCTGTCCGGAGCTGGCCGCGACCCTGCGGACGTTCCTCGGCCTCGACCGCGACCGGCGCGTCGCCATCATCGGCGCCGGACGCCTCGGTTCGGCGTTGGCCGACTATGCCGGATTCCGGCGCCGCGGTCTGGAACTCACCGCCGTGTTCGACATCGACGAGGAGAAGATCGGCACCTCCATCGGTGCCCTGACCGTCTCCTCCCTGGACGACCTGCCCGCCTGGTCCGAGCACATCGACCTGGTGGTCATGGCCGTCCCCGCAGCCGCGGCATCCGCGGCGGCCCAGAAGGCCGTCGAAGCAGGTGTGCGCGGCATTCTCAATTTCTCACCCACCGTGCTCGACGCACCGGATACCGTCCGTGTCCATCAGGTCGACTTGGCCAGTGAGCTGCAAGTACTCGCATACTATTCGGCGCTGGACACGGCACCGCTCAACCCTGGTTTTGAGGAGCACAGGAATTGACTCTCTTGGTTCTCGGCATTTCACATCAGTCGGCTCCGATCGACATGCTAGATCGCATGGCCTTCGGCGCCGGTGAGGTCGGCACTCTGCGCCGCGACGCCCTGGCCGGAGAGAATGTCGAAGGACTCGCGGTGCTCTCGACGTGCAATCGTCTCGAACTCATCGCCGATGTCTCCGCCTTCCACGGGGGACTGGCCGACCTCGGCAATGCACTCGTGTCCTCGATCGACAAAGAGTGGTCCGATATCGCCGGGCACTTCTACGCGCACTACGACCATCAGGCCATGGAGCACCTGCTCAGGGTCGCCTGCGGGCTGGACTCCATGGCCATCGGCGAAGCCCAGATCCTCGGTCAGCTGCGCTCGTCGTTCACGGAATCGCTGTCGGACAAGGCGCTGACGTCCGAACTCTCCCAAGCGCTGCAGCAGGCGCTGCGGGTCGGCAAGCGCGCCCATTCGGAGACCGACCTCGGAGACGTCGCGCGGTCCCTGTTCGGCGCCGGCCTCGAAGCAACGGCCGCGCACATCGGCTCCCTGCGCGCCGCCAATGCCCTGGTCATCGGCGCCGGAGCCATGTCGGGCCTCGTGGTGTCCGGACTGCACAAGGAAGGCGTCGCCCACATCACCGTGCTCAACCGCACCCTCGACAAGGCCGAACGCCTCGTCGCCGAGGTGGGCGGACGAGCGCGCGAACTCACCCCGCGGATCATGGCCGAAGAGATCGCCGACGCCGACCTCATCGTCTCCTGCACCGGTGCTCGCGGAGTCGTGGTCAGCCGTGACGACATCGTCGCCGGGCTCTCACAGAACCCCAAGGGCGCCGCGAACAAGGCTTTCATCGACCTCGCCCTGCCGCACGACATCGACCCCAGCGTCCGCGAGTTCGAACATGTCGCCCTCTTCGGCCTCGGCGAGATCCGCGAACTCCTGCGCGGGTCCGACAAGGAACGCGACGCGAAGGTCGTGAGCACTGTCGAAGAGGTGCGCTCCATCATCGCCGCCGAGCTCGAGAACATCGCCACCGGCTACAGGGAGCGTTCGGTCGCTCCGACCGTGACCGCTCTGCGCTCCCACGCCAAAGATGTGCTCGCCTCCGAGACCCAGCGCCTGGAGAAGAAGCTCGGTGACTCCGTCGACGACAAGGCCTTCGCAGAGATCCGAAAGTCCCTGCATCGAGTGGCGGAGAAGCTCATCCACACCCCGACCGTGAAGGTCAAGGAACTCGCTGTGACCGAATCCGAGGTCGACTACGCTCAGGCGCTCATGCAGCTCTTCGACCTGCCGGTCAACAAGGTCGCCCACGCCAAAACCGCTCCGGAGACGAAGGTCGCGAAGGCCGCCAGCGCCCACCACGTCGAGGCCGACGGCGTCCGCCCGGTCGCCGATCACACCCTCGACATCGTCGAACCCGAACACTTCAGCGGTCGCACCGTGCGTCTGGGCACCCGCCGGTCCCAGCTGGCCCGTTCCCAGTCCACGGCGATCGCCCACCAGATCGCGGCTCTGACCGGTTGGCGCGTCGAGATCGTCGAGGTCGTAACCGAGGGCGATGTCAACATGTCGCCCCTGGCCGGTTTCGGCGGCACCGGAGTCTTCGTCTCCGCCGTCCGGCAGGCCCTTCACCAGGGCAAGATCGATCTGGCCGTGCACTCGCTCAAGGACCTGCCCACCACCCCCGAGGCGGGAATCCAGATGGCAGCCATCCCGCCGCGCGTCGACCCGGCCGATGTCCTCATCGGCCGTGACGGGCTCGGTCTGGCTGACCTTCCCGCCGGGTCCGTCATCGGCACCGGCTCGCCGCGTCGTGCCGTGCAGCTGCGTGCGGCACGTCCCGATATCGAGGTCCGGGGTGTGCGCGGAAACGTCGACACCCGCATCGCCCACGTCCGCGACGGTCGCCTCGACGCAGTCGTCCTCGCCGCCGCCGGGGTGCGTCGCATCGGTCGGCTCGCCGAGGCCACCGACTCGCTGGGCTTCGACGTCATGCTTCCGGCGCCCGGCCAGGGAGCACTGGCGGTGGAGACACGCAGCGCCGACAGTCCCTTCGCCACCACCGCGGACATCCTCGACGGCGACGCCGAGGTCCGGGCCGCTCTGCGTCGGATCCACGACCAGACGACCGACCTCGCCGTGACCTGCGAACGGGCGATCCTCTCCCGCGCCGAAGCCGGCTGCTCGGCTCCCATCGGCGCGCTGGCGAAGATCCAAGGCACCGAATTCATCGTCGACGCCGTCATGGCCGATGATGACGGCAAGCTCGCCCGTACCCGTCAGAGCGCCGAACTGCCTGCTCTCCTCGACGTCGACTGGAGTACCGCCGGCGAGCAGCAGCTGTCGGTGACCGAGAAGGAACTGGCCCGAGTCGCGGACGAACTCGGTACCGCCGCCGCCGAGGACCTCCTGGGCAGGCTCGGCATCGATCCGTCAGCCAGCGCCGATCACCTCACCCCAGTCAAGGTTCAGGAGCAGGGATGAACAGCCAACCGACAACGGGCCAGGTGCAGCCGCGCCGACTCCTGCCGGCAGCCCCGCGCGTCGTCTTCATCGGCAGCGGACCCGGCGAATCGGGTCTGATGACGATGCGCGGCGCCGAAATCCTCGCCACCGCCGAAACCGTCGTCTACGACGCCGATGTCCACTCCGAGATCGTCACCGCTTACGTGCCGCAGGCCGCCACGCTCATCGATGCCGCCGACCTCGGAGTCGCCGCCTCGACCCGCGGCCGGCGCATGGCCGAACTCGCCCGCCCGGACAAGACCGTGGTGCGGCTGAGCTCGGACGACGGAATCATCTTCACCACCACGACCGCGGAAGCCGGAGTCTGCCGCAGGGAACAGGTTGAGGTCGAGATCGTGCCCGGAGTCGGACTCTCCGCCTCGACCGCGGCCTACACCGGAACCGCGCTGACGACCAACCGCGTCCGATCCGTGCGTTTCATCGAAGCCGGACCGCAGACCCACGTCGACGTCTCTCGCCACCGCAACACCACCCATGTCCTCACCGGCAGCGCCGCCGCTCACGAACAGGCCATCGAGGCACTGCTCGCCGATGGCTGGGACGAGGATACGAAAGTCCTCCTCGGGTGGGGCATCTCCACGGTCGAGCAGACAAGCGTGGAGACGACCTTGAGACAGGCGCTGTCCATGGCGCAGACAGGTTCGGATCGTATGGTGGTGATCATGGGACAGGGAGTGGAATCCAGAGGAGAACTCAGCTGGTTCGAATCCAAACCGCTCTTCGGCTGGCAGGTGCTCATCCCACGAACGAAGGAACAGGGGACCTCCACGGCAGAAGCCCTGGCCGAACTCGGTGCAGTCGGCACCGTCGTGCCCACCATCGCCGTCCAGCCGCCGCGCACACCGACCCAGATGGAGAAGGCGATCCGCGGCCTCGTCGACGGATCCTACGAATGGGTCGGATTCACCTCCGTCAACGCCGTGCGCGCGGTGCGCATGTGGTTCGAAGACTTCGGGCTCGACTCCCGGTCTATGGCCGGAGTCAAGGTCGCAGCCGTCGGAGGCCGTACCGCCGCAGCGCTGGTCGAATGGGGAATCACCCCCGACCTCGTTCCCGATGGGGAGCACTCCGCTCGTGGCCTGGCCGCAGCCTGGCCGGACTTCGTCGATGACATCGACCCGATGAACACGGTTCTGCTGCCCCGCGCCGACATCGCCACCGAGGTGCTCGTGGCCGGGCTGCTGGAGAAGGGCTGGGACCCCGACGACGTCACCGCCTACCGCACGGTCCGCGCGTCCCCGCCGCCGGCGCCGATCCGCGAATCGATCAAGGCCGGCGATTTCGACGCCTTCCTGTTCACCTCCTCATCGACGGTGCGCAACCTCGTCGGCATCGCCGGCAAACCCGCACCCACCTCGGTGATCTGCTGCATCGGCCCGGCGACAGCGAACACCGCGGCCGAACACGGGCTGCGCGTCGACGTCCTCGCCGAGGAAGCCAACCTCACCTCGCTCATCGACGGACTCGTCGATTTCGCACTCACCCAGCGCGCCGACGACGTGGAAGCCGGGATCTCCCCGCAGCGTCCGAGTCAGAAGCGCCGCAGAAGGAAGGCCTGACATGTCATTGGTTCCCGGAACCGTCCGTCCCCGCCGACTGCGGTCGAGCCCGGCACTGCGCCGGCTCGTCTCCGAGGTGCGCGTCCATCCCTCCGACCTCATCCTGCCGATGTTCGTCAAGGAGGGGCTGAGCGAACCGCTGCCGCTGAGCGGCATGCCCGGAGTCGTCCAGCACACGCTGGACTCCCTGCTCGAGGCGGCCCGGGAAGCGGTGGCGGCCGGCGTCGGCGGACTCATGCTCTTCGGCATCCCCGAGCACAAGGACGAGGTCGGCTCGCAGGCCGACGACCCCGAGGGAATCCTCAACCGGGCGCTGTCGCTGCTGGTCGCCGAACTCGGCGATGACACCGTGATCATGGCGGATCTGTGCCTCGACGAATTCACCTCCCACGGTCACTGCGGAGTCCTCGACCGCGACGGGGGAGTCGACAACGACGCCACCCTCGACCGCTACGCCTCGATGGCGCTGGCCCAAGCCCGCGCCGGGGCCGAAGTGCTCGGGCTGTCGGGCATGATGGACGGTCAGGTCGCCTACTGCCGGGAGGCACTCGACACAGCCGGATTCACCGACACCGTCATCATGGGCTACACCGCGAAATACGCCTCCGCGTTCTACGGTCCCTTCCGCGAAGCCGTCGACTCCGAACTCAAAGGCGACCGCAAGACCTACCAGCAGGATCCCGCGAACGGTCGCGAAGCGCTGCGCGAACTCGGCCTCGACCTCGCCGAAGGCGCCGACATCGTCATGGTCAAGCCCGGCCTGCCGTATCTCGATGTGCTCGCCGAGGTGGCGCAGGAATCGATCGTGCCCGTGTGGACCTACCAGGTGTCCGGGGAGTACGCGATGATCGAATTCGCGGCCGCGGCCGGAGCCATCGACCGGGAGAAGGCGATCGACGAATCCCTCATCGCCTTCAAACGTGCCGGGGCAGACGCGATACTGACCTACTGGGCCACCGAGGTCGCCCACCGCCTCCGAACCGAGGCCGAGGGCCACATGCCGAACCACACAGCAGACGGAGGCCGGTGATGACCGAGCCACGCTGGCTGTCGGCCATCGACCAGAAGGCCTGGCGCAGCTACCTCAGCGGCTCGCAGCTGCTGAGCACACAGCTGGACAAGGAGCTGCGGGACAAGCACGGCATCGGCCTGCCCGAATACGAGATCCTCGTGCGTCTGTCCGAACACGATGACCGGACGATGCGAATGGCGCTGCTGGCCACCGATACGACCATGTCCCGCTCCCGACTGACCCACAGCGTCGCCCGCATGGAGAAGCGGGGACTGTTGGAGCGCTCCGCCATCCCCGAGGACGGCCGTGGAGTCAACTGTGTGATGACCGAGGCCGGATGGCAGCTGCTGCAGGCCGCCGCCCCCGACCATGTCTCCGGAGTCCGCAGCCACCTTGTCGATCTCCTCGATCCCGAGGAGATGGCGACCCTGGGCCGGATCTTCACCAAAGTCTTCGACCATATGACCGACATCGACGGCGCCTGAGCCGTCCGCACGCGCAACTGAGAACGACCCCGGGACGCAATCCGACCCGCGAAGAATCAGAGGAGAACCATGACGACAGCAGAGACGAACGGTCACACCACCGATCGGTCCGCAGCCCTCTTCACCCGCGCCGAGGCGGTCATCCCCGGCGGAGTGAACTCCCCGGTCCGCGCGTTCAAGGCCGTCGGCGGAACCCCCCGTTTCATCACCGAGGCGACCGGTGCGTGGCTGCGCGACGCCGACGGCAACGACTACATCGACCTCATCGGATCCTGGGGTCCGATGATCATGGGCCACTCCCGCCCCGAGGTCGTCGCCGCCGTCCAGGAAGCCGCCGTCAAGGGCTTCTCCTTCGGCACTCCGTCGACCGGTGAGGTCGAACTCGCCGAGGAGATCGTTCGCCGCGTCGATCCCGTCGACCAGGTGCGCCTCGTGTCCTCGGGCACCGAAGCGACGATGTCGGCGATCCGCCTGGCCCGCGGATACACCGGCCGGTCCAAGGTCGTGAAGTTCGCCGGCTGCTACCACGGTCACGTCGACTCCCTGCTGGCCCAGGCCGGCTCCGGACTGGCCACCTTCTCCCTGCCCGACACTCCCGGAGTCACCGGAGCCCAGGCGCAGGACACGATCGTCGTCGACTACAACGACGCTGCCGGGCTCGAAGCCGTGTTCGCCGAACACGGCGACGACATCGCCTGCGTCATCACCGAGGCCAGCCCCGGAAATATGGGCGTCGTGCCTCCCCGCGACGGCTTCACGAACACGATCCGCCGCCTGACCAAGGCTCATGGCGCGCTGATGATCAGCGACGAGGTGATGACCGGCTTCCGCGTCTCCGCCGCCGGCTGGTACGGATACGAAGTCGACACCCTCGGCTATCCCGACGGGCCGGCCGATCTGTTCACCTTCGGCAAGGTCATGGGCGGCGGCTTCCCGGCAGCGGCCTTCGGCGGTCGCGCCGACGTCATGGCCCACCTCGCCCCCTCCGGGCCCGTCTACCAGGCCGGAACGCTGTCGGGCAATCCGGTGGCCACCGCTGCCGGGCTGGCCACGCTCACGCTGACGACCGAACTCGATGTGTACTCGCATATCGGTCGTGCCGCGGACATTCTGCGCCCGGCAGTCGCTGCGAGCCTGGAGGCCGAAGGCGTCGCCCACGTCATCCAGTCCGCGAACTCGATGTTCTCCGTGTTCTTCACCGACACCGCTGTGACGAACTATGACCAGGCCCGGGCGCAGAACGTCGACCGCTACACCGCATTCTTCAACGCCATGCTCGACCAGGGCATCCACATGCCCCCGAGCGCGTTCGAAGCCTGGTTCCTCTCGTACGCCCACACCGATGAGATTCTCGACCGGATCCTCAGCGCACTGCCTGCGGCGGCCAAGGCCGCGGCCGCAGTTCCGGAGGCCGGGAAGGCGCAGTCATGACCACCATCCACCTCGTCCGGCACGGCGAAGTCGACAACCCCGAGGGCATCCTCTACGGTCGTCTGCCGCATTTCGGTCTCACCGAGCGCGGACACGAGATGGCCGGGCGCGTGGCCGAGCACTTCCACGCCGCATCCACGCGTCCGGTCGAACTCGTCGCCTCTCCGCTGCTGCGGGCCCAGCAGACGATTCGTCCGCTGTCGAAGTCCCTCGACCTGCCGGTGTTCGACGACGATCGGGTCATCGAAGCCGCGAACTCGTTCGAGGGGCAGAAGCTCAACGCCCGCAGGCTCGCCGAGCCGAAGAACTTCGTGCGCCTGTACAACCCGCTCATCCCGTCCTGGGGAGAGCCGTACAAGCAGATCGTGCTGCGGATGCGGGCCGCGATGGCCAGTCTGCGCTCTAAGCTTGCCCACCACGGTCCGGACGCCGAGGGCGTCATCGTCTCCCACCAGCTGCCGATCTGGATGACCCGCCTGTCGGGGGAGGGGCGTTCGCTCGTCCACGACCCCCGCAGACGTGAATGTGACCTGGCTTCTATCACCAGTTTCACATTCGATTCCTCCACACTGGTGTCCGTGAGCTACGAGAGCATCTGTGCGGATCTGCAGCCGGGCACCGCGGTGGCGGGAGCATGAGTTTCGGTCGCCATCCCCTCAACCGGCGGGCCCTCTTCACCTCGGCGCTCGCCGCCGGCACGGCCCTGGCGCTCAGCGCCTGCAGCGAGAACGATGAGCTGGCCGATCAGGCCGGATCCGACCAGGGTTACGTCTCCGGTTCGGGCGTCGTCTCGCAGGTGGCGGCCGAGGACCGCGGGGAGCCTCTCGAGCTGAGCTTCGAGACCCTCGACGGAGAGTCGATGTCGCTGGCAGATCTGCGCCCCACTCCGGTCGTCGTCAACCTCTGGTATGCGGCGTGCCCGCCGTGCCGGAAGGAAGCCCCGGACCTGAAATCGGTGTCCGAGGAGCTCGGGGACAAGGCCCAGTTCATCGGCGTCAACGTCCGCGACCAAGCGGCCGCGGCCAACGCGTTCATTCAGAACTACCAGGTGCCGTACCCGAACATGCTCGATTCGAACGGTGAGATGGTCTCCCTGCTCTCCGGCGTCCTGCCCCCGCAGGCCACCCCCTCGACGGTGATCCTCGATGCGCAGGGCCGGGCCGCAGCCAGAGTCGTCGGCGAGGTCGACTCGTCGACTCTCAAGGGACTCATCGAGGACGTGCTGTCCGAGTGAGTGGGCTCGGGGCGGACTTCGCCCAGACCGTCCTCTCGGGACCGCTGCTGCTGGCTGCCGGCGCGGCGGCCCTGGCCGGTCTCGTCTCATTCGTCTCTCCGTGCGTGCTGCCCCTGGTGCCCGGTTACGTCGGGTATGTCACGGGGCTGTCCGGATCCTCGCTGAAGGACAAGCAGACGTGGCGAGTGGTCGTGGGCATCAGCCTGTTCGTCCTCGGCTTCACCGTCGTCTTCGTGCTGTTGGGAACCAGCTTCTCCGCGCTCGGAGCGCTGTTCTCCCAGTGGCAGTCGATCATCCTCCGCGTCCTCGGCGTCATCGTCATCCTCGCCGGTTTCGTGTTCATGGGCGGTTTCGGCTTGCTCCAGAACGAGCATCGGATCCGTGCCAGACCGAAGGCCGGGCTCTGGGGTGCACCGGTGCTCGGAGCGACCTTCGCGCTCGGCTGGGCGCCCTGTGTGGGTCCGACCCTGTCAGCTGTGCTGAGCATGTCGGTGAGCTTCGGCGGTGACGGGATGATCTGGCGCGGAGCACTGTTGGCCTTCGTCTACTGCCTGGGCCTGGGCATCCCGTTCATCCTCCTGGCACTGGCGATCCACAAGGGCGCCGGACGACTCGTGTGGGTGCGGCAGCATCAGACCGCGATCGTGCGCGCCGGGGGCATCATGCTCATCATCCTCGGTGTGCTCATGGCCAGCGGCGTATGGAACATGTGGATGACCTCTCTGCAAGGTCTCATCAATGGATTCGAAGTGGTGATCTAGTGGCGACGAAGACGAAGCCGGCGAGCGCGAAGTCGACGGTAACGCAGCCGCAGCTCGGGTTCCTCGGTATGTGCCGGTGGGCGTGGACGCAGCTGACGACGATGCGGGTGGCCCTGATCCTCCTGCTCGTCCTCGCGCTCGCTGCGATCCCCGGTTCGCTGCTGCCGCAGCGGATCCAGGACCCGGGCCGGGTGAACACCTTCCTGGAGAACAACGGTGCCTGGGGGCAGTTCCTCGACACCATCCAGATGTTCGACGTGTACTCGTCCATCTGGTTCTCCGCGATCTACCTGCTGCTGATGATCTCGCTCGTCGGCTGCGTTGTCCCGCGCACCAAACAGCACTGGAAGGCGATGCGCTCGTCCCCGCCCAAAGCACCGAGGCGGCTGTCCCGGATGCCCGGATACGCTTCCTTCACCTCGGCGCAGGCAGACACGGACACCCGTGAGCACGCGGACGAGGCCTTCCTCGATGCCGCGGAAGCCCGGTTGAAGAAGTCCGGATACCGGATCAACCGGCAGTCCGATCACATCGCCGCCGAACGCGGCTATCTCCGCGAGACCGGCAACCTCGTCTTCCACATCGCGCTGCTCATGGCGACCCTGACGATGGCGATCGGATCGCTGTTCGGCTACGAAGGTCAGCGCATCCTCGTCGAGGGGGAGACGTTCTCGAATTCGCTGGTCTCCTACGATTCCTTCGAACCCGGTTCCTACTACGATGCCGACAATCTGCCGGACTTCCGGCTCAAGCTCGACTCCTTCACCTCCACCTTCGACGATCAGGCGGCGGGCAATCAGTTCGGTCAGCCGCGCACCTTCGATGCGAAGGTGACGACGACGGCGGACGGGGAGACCGAATCGCACGTGCTCAAGGTCAACGAACCGGTGCGTGTGGGCGGCGTCGGCGTCTACCTCACCGGCAACGGCTACGCCCCCGAGGTGACCGTTCGCGATGCGAAGGGCGATATCGTCCAGTCCGGTCCGCAGGTGTTCATCCCGGACGGCGGAGACCCCGGCTACACCTCCGAAGGCGTCATCAAGGTCCCGGATTCGGCCGGTACGCAGATGGGATTCGTCGGCGTGTTCCTGCCGACGGCTGCGCAGAATGAGGACGGGGAGCTGATCTCGAGCTTCGCCGAGTTGCGCAACCCCTACCTCGTGATGAGCGGGTACACCGGTGACCTCGGCCTCGATTCCGGAGTCCCGCAGTCCGTGTACACCCTCGATGCCGACAACATGACGGAGATGACCGATGAGTCGGGCAATCCGCTCGTCATCCAGCTCGCCGAGGGGGAGACGCAGAACCTGCCGAACGGCGGTTCGGTGACCTTCGACGGAGTCAAGAAGTACATCGCCGTCGACATCTCCCAGGACCCGACGCAGGCGCTCATGCTCATCAGTGCGATCCTTGTTCTGGGTGGGCTCGGCCTGTCCCTGTTCATTCCCCGCCGCCGCGTCTGGGTGCGGATCAGGAACGGCGACGCCGAGGTGGCCGCCCTGGCCCGTGGTGAGGATCCGATGGTCGAACGCGCCGTCGATGACCTGGTGAAGGCCCTGCGCGATCCGGAGCCCGATGAAGGCGCAGACGGCGAGGACGACGAAAGATGAACCCGAAGTACTACGAGGAGTAGAATAGCCGCGGAGTGTGCGTCGCCTCCGGTCTCCTCACGGAATCGGGCGGGCGCACAACGACATAAGTACAGACAGACAGTCTGGCAGTAGCATGCGATAGAAGAGCACTCCTGTGGTGCGGAGGATGAATGGACGTCAACACTGACCTCGCGATGTGGTCGAACCAGCTGATCATCTCGGCGATGATCGTCTACGCCGTCGCCATGATCTTCTACGCCTTCGATCTCTTCGGCAAGCGTGAACTCAAGACCTCGGAATCCGAGATCACCGCCTCGGCCAAGGTCAGCACGGTGCGGCGGACGAATCGGAAGACGGCGACGACTGCCGTCCTTGACCGGCCGGGCGACGACTCCGGCGCGGTGGAGCCGTCGCGGAAGAACCGGCACCGCGGAGCCCGCATCGGCACCTCGCTGCTCGTGCTCGCCATGCTCCTCCATGTCGGCGGAGTGCTCACCCGTGCGCTGTCGGTGGCTCGTGTGCCGTGGGGCAACATGATGGAGTACGTGCTCACGGCCACCGCGATCACCGTCATCGTCTACCTCCTCGTGCTGACGAAGAAGGACGTCCGCTACCTGGGAACGTTCGTCTCCGGGGGAGTGCTGCTGTGCCTGGGACTGGCGATCACCGTCTTCTACACCCCTGCCGCGAAGCTCATCCCGGCTCTGGATTCGTACTGGATCGCCATCCACGTGCCGATCGCGATCCTCTCGACCTCACTGCTCTACATCTCTGCGATCCTCGCGGTCTTCCAGATCTTGAAGAGCGTGCACGAGACCAAGGACCCGAAGTGGCTGCGGTTCCTGCACCGTCTGCCCTCGAGCACCGACCTGGAGCGCACCTCGTACACGATCGCGGCCGTCGGCTTCATCACCTGGACCTTCACCCTCATCGCCGGCGCCATCTGGGCCGAGGTGGCCTGGAGCCGCTACTGGGGCTGGGACTCGAAGGAGATCTGGACGTTCGTCGTCTGGGTCATCTACGCCGCGTACCTGCACGCCCGTGCGACCCGCGGTTGGGGGCCGACGAAGGTGGCGGTGCTCAACCTCATCGGCATCGCCTCGGTGATCTTCAACTTCACCGTCGTCAACATGTACTTCAACGGCCTGCACTCGTACTCCGGCCTCGGGTGAGGGGCTGCGTCGCTCTCAGGGCCGCTCTGACGACCTGCAGCGGGAGCCACCGCCCGCACCACCCGCACCCGGGACCACCGCCCGCACCCGGGAGCCATAACTGCTGACGGCCCAGTCTGAGGTGAACAGCCCATGTTTGAAACTGGGCTGTCCACCTCAGACCGTGCCGTTTGTGTTTTGGCTGCTGCGCTGTCGCCGAACAGCGGCCAATGCGGCGCGTCTGCGTCAAGGATGGAGCGACGGGAACCGGCGCGGTTGTGAGGCGAAGCATGCTCGCGGCTCAGTGGCGAGAGCGACCAGCCGGTCAGGACGGCGGACAGAAGCTCTCAGTTGGAGCGGCCGCGACCGTCGCCCTTGGTGCCCTGGTCATCGGAGTCGGCGGAGGAGTCAGCGGGACCGCTGTCGTCGTCCGACTCGGCGGAATCATCGCGCGGGGGATCCGTCTCATCGCTGTCCTCCGCCGGAGGCGCGTGCTTGCCGAGCTTGAGTTCGCGGTCCACCTGTCGCAGGTAGTCCGGATCGTCATCGGGGGCGACCTGACCGCGAGGGCGTGTGCCGCGCGTGGGCTTGTCCTCCGAACCGCGTCCGAACAGGTACCAGAGGATGAACCCGAGGACGGGAATGACGAGGATGATGAGTGCCCACACAGGTTTGGGCAGGACTCGAATCAGACCCCGATCGCGCAACAGGCAATCGAAGAGTCCGTACAGTGTCACCGCTGCCGCCAGGACGATTGCGGCAATGAGTAGTCGAGCCATAAATCAAGGATAGTCCACCAACCTGAGCGCGGCCTCCAGCGGGCGGTGACAAGACAGTCACGATCGGAGGCTAAAATTGGGACAATGCGCACCTTCTGGCTCTACACACTCGCACGCTTCGGCCTCATCATCGCCGCCGGCCTCGTCCTGTTTCCGTTCCTCGGCTTCAATCTGGTCATGGCGATCGCCGCCATCATCATCGGCGCACTGCTGAGCTACCTGCTGCTGGGCAAGATGCGCGCCAAGGCGGCGACCGAGATCGAAGCGAAGGTGGCCAAGCGGGCGTCGAAGCCCAAGCGCGTCGGCGCCGATGAGGCGGCAGAGGACGAGATCGTCGAAGAGCGTCTCGGAGACGACGGCGACCAGTCGAAGTGAGCTGCGACTGCGCTGCAGCGGCTCGGGACTGAGTGAGCCGCGCGCCTCAGAGCGCCAGGCCGAGGCCCATCAGCGCGGAGAAGGCCAATCCGGTCAGTCCAGTGGACTTGATCGGCGGAATCAGCCCTGGACCCGTCGTGCCGCTGAGCACCGTCTTGAGCGGACTCAGAGCCGGGACGAGGGCGAGGATCGCCAAGGCGACGGCGGGATGTCCGTCGAGGATCGCCAGCGCCAGCAGCGCGAAGGGCAGCAGCACGAGCACCGCGTAGGCGATGCGCGCGGCATTGTCGCCCATCTTCACGGCCAGAGTGATCTTGCCCGCCTCGATGTCGGTGGGAATGTCGCGGAGGTTGTTGACCATGAGCACGGCCGAAGCCAGTGATCCGATCGCGACGGCACCGGCCCAACCGCTGAGGCTGAGATGGCCGACCTGCATCCACATCGTGCCCAAGGTCGCCACCAGGCCGAAGAACACGAAGACGAACACCTCACCGAGGCCCATGTAGCCATACGGTCGTCTGCCGCCGGTGTAGAACCAGGCGGCGGCGACGGCGGCGGCCCCGACGATGAGGAACCACCACGCCTGCGAGATCAGGATGAGCACGATGCCCGCGACCCCGGCCAGGCCGAAGAAGATGAAAGCCGCCCGCTTGACCGCATGGGGTTCGGCCAGCCCGGTCGCCGTGAGACGGACGGGCCCGACACGTTCGTCATCGGTGCCGCGGATGCCGTCGGAGTAGTCGTTGGCGTAGTTCGAACCGATCTGCAGGCACAGGGAGACGAGGAGGGCGAGCAACCCGCGCAGCAGGATCTGCGTGAGGCTGACGTGCTCGTCGTTGCCGGAGATGTCGTCGAGGATGAAGGCGGTGAATCCGCCGAGGGAACCGATAGCGGCGCCGGTTCCGATGAGGACGGGTGCGAGAGCCAGGGGCAGAGTTCGCAGTCGAGCTCCAGAAATCCACTGGGCGGCATCAGCCATAGGTCTCTCTCACCTTCCTGTCGGTTTGTGGAGCCGTCTTATATTACCGGTTGTTCACCGGTAAGGGTATTCGGATCGTTCGCCACGAGATCCGCTGCGATCCGGGCCGCCGCTCGGCGATCGGGTTTGCCGATCGAGCGGTTCGGAATCTCCGCGACCGGGAAGACGAGCTGCGGCAGCAGATGCCCCGTCATCCCATGGTCGAGGGCGTTGAGTCGCTGTGCCGATTCTCGCGGATTCTCCGCCTCGACTCCACCGTCGTCGGCAGTCCGGACGAGTGCGACGATGAGTTTGCCCCATTCCTCGTCGGGCACCCAGGTCACGAGCATCTCCTCGATTCCCGCCTTCTGCCAGCTCGGCAGCAGTCCGGTCTCCAGGGCGTGCGGGGAGACGTTCGTGCCCCCGGAGACGATGATGTCATCGGCGCGACCGAGCACACTGAGCACACCGGAGTCGATCCGACCCAGGTCACTGGTGTACATGATCCGTCGTCCCGCTTCGTCGACGGTGAGGTCGGGGGAGTCGACCGGGCGGATGGTCCCGTCGTCGCCGATCTCGACGTAGCCGTCGGCGACGACGGGTCCGGTCAAATCGATCGTCCCCGCCTCGGTGATGGTCACCTCGACCCCGTCGAAGGGCACGCCGTCATAGACGCAGCCGCCCGCCGTCTCGCTCATCCCGTAGGTCCGCACGATCGCCAGTCCTGCGGCTTCGGCCCGGTCGAGCAGCGACGGTGAGATCGCCGCTCCGCCGAGGAGGATGTGCGAGATCCGTCCGGCCGCCTCGGTGGCAGAGCCGTCCTCGAGGATCCGGTGGAGTTGGGTGGGCACGATCGAGGTGTACGTCGGTCGCCCGTCCGCCCGCTCCACCAAGGCGGTGACCTCGGTGGCGAAGGACTGGGCGGTGAACCTCGCCGAGGCGGCCCTGACCGGGGCGCGGCCCGCCAGGCGGGCGCGCAGCTCGACCTGGAACCCGGCGATGTGGTTGACCGGCAGGCACAGGTGCCAGTCGCCGGGTCCGGAGAGGAACCGTTCGGTCGCCCGGGCCGAGGCTGTGAGCGCGTCTGCTGACAACGCCACCGCTTTCGCCTTCCCCGTCGACCCGGAGGTGAAGAGGATCAGCGCCGGAGCGGGGCCCGGTCCGGCCCAATCGCGGAAAGCCGCCTCGGTGACGGTGCCGTCGCGATCCGACGGAAGGATGAGGATCGAGGTCCCGGTCAGGGCCCGATCGATGGCCTCGGGCAGCTCGGCGGGGTGCAGTTCGCGTGCGGTCATGCGCGGACTCGGTTCAGTAGTACCAGGGGAACGGCGACCAGTCGGGGTCGCGTTTCTCGAGGAAGGCATCGCGTCCTTCGACGGCTTCGTCGGTCATATAGCCCAGTCGGGTGGCTTCACCGGCGAAGACCTGCTGGCCGACGAGTCCGTCGTCGACGAGGTTGAAGGCGAACTTGAGCATGCGCTGTGCGTTCGGGGACTTGCCGATGATCTCGCGAGCCATCTGCAGGGCGGCGGTTTCGAGGTCGGCGTGGTCGACGACCTCGTTGACGGCGCCCATATCTGCCATCTCCTGAGCAGAGTAGGTGCGGCCGAGGAAGAAGATCTCACGGGCCTTCTTCTGCCCGACCATCTTCGCCAGATAGGCGGAACCGTAGCCCGCATCATAGGAGCCGACATCGGCATCGGTCTGCTTGAACTTCGCGTGCTCGCGGGAGGCGATGGTCATATCGCACACGACGTGGAGGCTGTGTCCTCCACCGGCGGCCCAGCCGGGGACGACGGCGATGACGACCTTCGGCATGGTGCGGATGAGCCGCTGGACTTCGAGGATGTGGAGGCGTCCGGCCTGTGCCGGATCGACGCTCTCACGGGTCTCACCGGACGCGTACTGGTAGCCGGAGCGACCACGGATGCGCTGGTCGCCGCCGGAGCAGAACGCCCAGCCGCCGTCCTTCTCACTCGGGCCGTTGCCGGTGAGCAGCACGGCGCCGACGTCGGAGGTCTGGCGGGCATGGTCGAGGGCGCGGTAGACCTCGTCGACGGTGTGCGGACGGAAGGCGTTGCGGACCTCGGGGCGGTCGAAGGCGATGCGCACACAGCCGATGTCGCTGCCGGTGGCAGGATCGATGGCCCGGTGGTACGTGATATCGGTGAAGTCGAAGCCGGAGACTTCACGCCAGGCAGAAGTGTCGAAGATGTCTGAAACCGTCATGGTCCCCAGCCTAGCGCGTGGACCTTCGCCCACGGTCCGGGCCCGGGTGGCGAAGGGTGCGGTTCCCAGCGGCAGGCAGGCATGGCAGGGACGGTGAGAGTTAGTCTGGGCTCATGGCCGATTCTGACCGTTCGCGCTCCGGTGCACCCAAACCTGTTCCTCTCTCCTCAGCACCGCTCGATCTTCCCCGACGCTTCGATGAGGTCATCGAGGACCTGCATGTGGTGCGGCTGCCGATGGTCACGCGGTTCAGGGGGATCACGGAGCGGGAGGTGGCGCTCTTCTCGGGCCCCGCCGGGTGGGCGGAGTTCTCCCCGTTCGTCGAATACGACACCGAGGAGGCCAGCCGGTGGCTGCGCGCCTCCCTCGAGTTCTCCGGACTGATCCCGCAGCCCGCCGCCCTCGCCGAGGCGGTGCCCTCCACCGATCAGGGGCGCGGTTGCGCTCCGGTTGCGGTGGCGAGCGGTGAGACCGTCGCCGTCAACGGCACCCTGCCCGCGTGCCCACCGGATCAGGTCGAATCGATCCTGTCTCGCTATGGCCGGGTCGGCACCGTCAAGGCGAAGGTCGCCGAACACGGTATCGACTCCCTCCCAGAGGATCTGAAGCGCCTGCGGGAGTTCCGCAGGCTCTTCCCGGATACGACGCTGCGCCTGGACGCGAACGCCGGTTACACACCGACCGAAGCCCTCGCAGCCTGCGAAGCGTTCGCCGAATTCGATCTCCAGTACTTCGAGCAGCCGGTGCCCGCGGTCGAGCAGCTCGCCGAGCTGCGCGGGCAACTCTCCCGGCGAGGACTGCCGATCGTCATCGCTGCCGACGAATCCATCCGCAAGGCCGAGGATCCGCTGCGCGTGGCAGAGCTCGGGGCAGCCGAGGTCATCATCGTCAAGGTCCAGCCGTTGGGCGGAATCGGCGCCGCCCTCGATGTCATCAGTGCTTCGGGCCTGCCGGCCGTCGTGTCCTCGGCTCTCGAATCCTCTGTCGGCCTGGCCGCCGGTGCCGCACTGGCCGCACTGCTGCCCCGAACGGAAAGCAGTCGTCGACTCCTCGGCGATGATCCGGCCTGCGGGCTCGGCACGGTGCGTCTCTTCGCCGATGACGTCGTGGACCCGAACGCCGGGATGCGCCCAGTCGACGGATACGTCCCCGTCACGCGCATCGCCCCGGACCCTGACCGCCTGCAGGCGCTGGCGGTGGATCCGAGGCGATACGACTGGTGGGCGGAGCGACTCCAGCAGTGCTGGTCGCACCTGCGGCTCGGTTCAGTGCAGGGCTGAGGCTTGAACCGGACCCTGAACTGACTCCTGAGCTCAGCCGGCGTTCTTGACGGCGTCGACGAAGGTCTCGGCCGTCGTCGCCACCGTCGACTCGTCGATGTCGGCGACGTTGGCCGCGGTGACGACGTTGTTGCCGACACGCGCGGTGATCGAGTTCGTGTTGAGGACCGTCTGCCCGCCGGCATCGATCGTGGCCTTGACCCCGAGCGTTTCGTCGGCGCCGGCGACGGTGGCGTCGAAGGATTCGAACTTCATCTTCATCTCGATGCCCTGAGAATTGATGCTCACGTCGCTGCATTTCTCGGTGACCGCGCTCGAGGTCTTCACCTGAGAGGCGGCGGCATCATCGTCGGCGAGGCTGACGAGCCCCACGGACATGGTGTTGTCGCTCGAGACGCCGGTGACCGTGGTGTTGTCGCTGGCCTGGGAGGCATTGAGTGCGGCCATCGACAGGTCCTTGCATTCGCTGGGCTCGTACTCGGCCTGCTCGAGTGCCTTGAGAGCTTCGCTGCCGGAGGCCGAGCCGGTGTCGATGGCCTTGAAGGACAGACCGTCGGCATCGGTGGATTCGAGGATCTTCGTCAGCTGTGCTTCGTCGAGCTGTGTGGCCTGCGGCGCCTCTTCGGTCTGTCCCGCAGTGCCGCTGTCCTGGCTTCCGCCGTCCTGAGATTCGTCGGCGCCGTCTTGGCCGCCCGAGCAGCCCACCAGGGTCAGACCGGCGATGAGTGCGATGGCTGGGAGTATGCGTTTCACAATGGACCTCTCGAGTCAGCGTTCAGTAGGAGAATCGGCGGCCGCAGCATCACGACCGCTCTCAATATATGCGCCCGGTCCGGCATCGGAGTATTCGATCTGTGCCGGATCTGAAACATCGACCGCGGCGGCCGTCTCGGCATGCTCCGGCGCCGAGGCGATCCTGACCGTGGTCACCTCGTCCTGTCCCAGCGTGGTGAAGTGCGCAGTGCGTTTGCCCGGGATGATCGGATCGTGCATGGCTGCTGCCAACCGCCCGGTGAACGTCAGCCGGCCCTTCTTGTCCGCCCGCTGCTGATACGCGTTGTCACCGCTGGGTCCAGAGACCGTGATGTCATAACGGCGTTTGGGTTCGAACAGGCCCGGGGTGCGCACCCGGAAGCTGCCGGTCCCGGACAGGGAGAACCCGGAAGCGCTGACGGCGTCGAAGCGCACGATCTGTGCGCGTCGCCGGGAGATCTCCACTCGCCAACCGTGGATGTCGAAGAGGGCATGACCGGTGAGATAAGAGAACTCCCCGCCGTCGGCGACGCGGCGGCCGCCTCGGCGAGGGAGAGGTTCCTCCCAGCCGGCCGAGCCCGAGCTGCCGGCCGAGCCCGAGCTGCCGGCCGACCCGGACCCGCCAGACTCTGTCCGATCCGAGGTTCGAACCGAACTCGCATAGTTCCGGCGGCGGGCCAAGGTCTTCAGCCACGCTCCGAGCTCACGTTCCCAGCTGCTCCAGTTGTGCAGGCCGCTGGTGCGGGGAAACCACGAGTGGCGGATGCCGAGGGCGTTGAGGCGGGCGGAGAAGCGCTCGCCCTGAGAATTGATCATCGACTCGAGCAGGTCACGGTCCTTCGACTCATCGAGGCTGCCGGAGCCGGCGCTGAACCACAGGTCCATGCCGGTCAGATTCTCGGCCAGGGCGTACGGGGAGTTCGCCAGCCATTCGCTGCGATCGGGCACGGGGTCGCCGAAGAGCGTCATCGACCGCGCACCCTCGCGCATGGCGATGATGTCGAAGGCCGGCACCGTTGACAGCGGGTCCAGGGGTGAGGAGAAGGCGGCCGCGGCACCGTAGCGGTCGGGATGCCAGGCGGCGTACTTCATTGCGCCGTACCCGCCCATCGACAGTCCGGCGAGCAGCTGGTTCTCCGGGGTGAAGTCCACGGAATAGGTGGCGTCGAGGAACTCGGGGATCTCCTCGGTGTGGAAGCGCGGCCAATCGTGGACCTCGCTGCCCACGGCCAGCCGAGAATACGTTCCGGCCCCGCCGTCGGGCATGACGACGAGGTAGGGGGAATCGAGTGTGAGCTCCTCGGCGGACCCGAAGTCCGTCCATGACCGGAAGTCGTCTCCGCCGCCGTGGAACAGGTGGATGACAGGGCTGACCTCGGCGGGGATGCCCGGCAGCAGCACACGGACTCCGACAGTGCGGCCGAGAGCGGGGGAGTAGATGAAGAATTCGCGCAGCCTCGGCGAGAGTTTGCGTTTGTCGCGGATGTGCCATTTCCGGGCGTCCTTGCCGCGGGGTTCCGGGCCGAGGAAGGCACTGTTCTGGTCGAGGACGGGATACCGTCCGCGCTGTGCGCGAGCCGCGGTCAGCGTGCGGATGGCACGTGCTCCCATCGCGATGATCAACGAGCGGCGCATTTCTCGAGGATAGAGGGCGGAGGTGAACCACAGGGGGTCAGGTGGTTGAATATCAGGTGATGTCGAATTCGAGCGCGGTGGCGCAGCAGATTGCCCGAAGCCTGGTCCACGCCGGTGTCAGTGATGTCGTCCTCGCCCCCGGTTCACGGTCCGCGCCCTTGGTCTATGCCCTGGCGCCGCTGAACGAGGCGGGGCTCATCCGGACTCATGTGCGCGTCGATGAGCGCGATGCCGCCTTCCTCGCCCTCGGTCTGGCCCGGGGTCTGCGTGCGCGCGGCAGCGAGTCCGCCGTGGCGGTCGTGACGACGTCCGGATCGGCCGTGGCCAACCTCCACCCTGCCGTCCTCGAAGCCTCGTACGGGCATCTGCCGCTGCTCGCGCTCACCGCGGATCGCCCCGCTCGGCTGCGCCGCACCGGAGCCAACCAGACCATCGACGACCAGTCACAGGTGCTCAGCGACGTCCGTGCCCGTTTCGATATCCCGGCCGGGGACAGCGCCGAGGCGGTCGCCCGATCCGTGTCGGAGGCCGTGGCTGCGGCACTGGGATCTCACAAGGACACCGTCACCGAGGCGGCCGGCCCCGTCCAGTTCAATGTGCAGTTCGACACCCCCTTGGTTCCCACCCCGGGGGAGCTGAACGCGTGGACGGACGAGATCGGCGCGCTGGCTGCGAACGACGCAGGGCGACGTGCGAGGGCGACCGTGTCTGAGTCTCGTGCGCACCTCGGAGTCACCATCACCGACGGGACCGTCCTCGTCGCCGGGGACGCCGGCGGGTATCCGGCCGAATCTCTGCATGCGCTCGCCGCCGACCAGCATCTTCCGGTGCTTGCCGAACCATCGAGCCCGCTGGCTCGCACCGCTGTTGATTCGAAGGAATCCTCGACTTCCGGATCATTCGAACCCTCGACGGTCGTGCCGGCTCATGCCCGCGTGCTCAGCAATCACCCCGAGCTGCGCGAGAGTATCCGCACCGTCATCGTCCACGGAAAGCCGACCCTGACCAGGCCCGTGGCGGCACTGCTGCCCGACGAATCCGTGACTGTGCAGCACGTTCCGGACGCCATCGATGCGTTCGATATGACCGTCCACGACGAGAGGGCCGAAGGGCTGCCGGCAGCGGGAGAGGCGCAGGGGATTGCCGCCTCGGGGCTGGCCTGGGTGCGCGCCTGGATCGACGCCGGGACGTCCCTCGTGGCAGCCGCACGAGCAGAGCGGGCCGCGGAATCCCTCCCGGAACCGACCGCGGCCGAGACCTCCAATACCACCTCGGCGAGGGAATTCCAGTCGACCGCACGGACGATTACCGAGCGGCTGGCCGCGCAGGACCTCACGCTGTTCGTGGCCAGCTCGAATTCGGTGCGCTACCTCAGCGACGCCACCGACATCCGCGCCCGCATCCACGCCTCACGCGGGCTCGCCGGAATCGACGGACTGATCTCGACGGCGACAGGTCTGTCCTTGGGCCTGGGGGAGCCGGTCATCCTGCTCATCGGTGATATCGCCATGCTCCACGACATCGGCGGACTGCTCACCCCGAGCGCCGAGGCTGCCGGTGACGTGACGATCGTCGTACTCAACGACGACGGGGGAGCGATCTTCTCCGGGCTCGAACATTCTCAGCCCCACCTCGAAGGTTTCATGGAGCGCTATTTCACGGTCCCGCACGGTCGCGGATTCGCCGAGCTCGCCGCGGCCTACGGCTGGGAGTACATGCGAGTCAGCGACCTGGTGAGCTTCGACCATGCCATGGACGAGGGCCTCGGCGCCGCCGACGATCGCAGCGCGACCACCGCCAGCGCTCGTCGCATCATCGAAGTCCGACTCGACTGAGCCCGCGCAGCTTTTACGCTGCATGGCAGGAGACTGCCTACCTGTTCCGGTCGCCGGCCAACGCGCGCCGTCTGCTCGATGCCTATGACCGTGCCAGCGGCGGGAAGGTCGAGTTCCACGACCTTGATCGCGCGGATGAGGGAGCCTGAGTGCGTCTGGTCTGGGACGAGGCGGCCTGGGAGGACTACAAACACTGGCAGACTGCCGATCGGAAGATACTGAAGCGCATCGATACGCTCATCGACGCCTGCCTGCGTGAACCGTTCTCGGGGATCGGCAGGCCCGAACAGCTGAAGTACGGAGCCCAGGGCTCGTGGTCGCGGCGCATCACCGAGGAGCACCGACTGGTCTATCTCGTCGTCGACGAAGACCTCGTGATTCTTCAGGCCCACTACCACTGCTGAGTCAATGGCCTTCGGTGTGGGCACACGGCCCGCCTTACCGGACGCCCGGCGCTCACCTTCGCCGAGTGGGCGCGGGACAACGTCGGGGAGTTCCGATAACGATCGGTACCGTCAATCCAAACCGAGCGCACGGCGCATCGGCTTGAGCTTCGCATCCGTCTCGGCCACCTCGGTGTCGGGATCCGAATCCGGCATGATTCCGGCCCCGGCATACAGCCGGATCCGATTGCGGTCCTCGAGCTGACCGCAGCGCAGTGCGATGCCGAACTGGCCGTTGCCGCGCCCGTCCATCCACCCGACGGGACCGGAGTAACGGCCGCGGTCGAGGGGTTCGAGCTCATCGACATGCGCCACCGCGCTCGCCTGCGGGTACCCGCCGACGGCCGCGGTCGGGTGGACCGCTGCGGCGACGTCGAGGGCGGTGAGTCCGGACTCGGGGGACAGGTTCGCCTGCGCGTCCGACGCCGAATGGATGACATTGGCCAAGGGCAGGAGGTGGGGGCGCTCATCGACGGTGACATCCTCGGCGACCGAACCGAGGCTGCGCTGCAGCGAGGCGATGGCGAAGGCATGCTCGGTGCTGTCCTTGTGCGCGCTCAGCAGCCTCCGGGCCGCAGGCATCTCCTCCATCGGGTCTTTCTCCACTCGGTAGGTCCCGGCGAGCACACGTGAGGTGACTCTGCCGTTCTCGACCCCGATGAGCAGTTCCGGGGTCGACCCGATGAGACCGGCGATGTCGAAGGTCCAGCAGCTCGGGTAGCTGCGGTTGAGCGCGCCGAGCACCGCACGCACGTCGATGTCCTCATCGGTGGTGACGACCTCGTCGCGGGCGAGGACGATCTTACGCAGAGTCGGATCCTCCGCAAATGCATCCACTTCTGCGGAGGTGTCGATCGGGGTGAGCATGCCGGCGACCTGCTCGACGAGCCGAGCCCACTTCTCGGGACCGAGGTGCCCGGCTTCGGCCCGGGCCGACTGCACCCGCTGCAGCGGTTCGGCCTGCAGCACCGGAGGCAGCGGCGGCACCTCGGCCGTCGAGATCGAAGTCAGCCACACGCGACCGCCGCGGCGGCCGAGAACGAACTCGGGGACGTGGATGATCGAATCGACCTCAGATTCGCCCGAATACGCGACCGTGGCAAAGCACATGAGCCCGGATCCGAGCAGATCGACCTCATCCTCGATCTGAGCCGCCTCGGTGATGGCCTTCCACGCATCCGAGAGCTCGGTGAACCGCTGCCGACCGCGAGCACGGATGCGCAGGGTGCGGCCGAAGCCGATGAGACCGGAGGTGTCTCGGACCCAACAGGAGAAGCCGTCGGTCGGCAGCAGCTCGAGCGTCTGCTCCACGGTCGTGGGCAGACCCGACTCGAAGGGGAAGCCGGGCCCGGGATCGACGTCGTCGACGAAACGGGACCGCACGCGCAGACGCGGAGGAGCGGAGAGGATGTCGGAAGTGCCGAAAGTCAAAGTCATGTCGCCTCGAGTCTAGTTCAGTATCAACCCTGTCAGGCATCCGGATTCGCCCTCCCGGTTGAGGTGTTGAGAGAATATGCTCATGAACCGTGCCAAGCTGGACAAACAGCCCGCCGACGTCGCGTCGATGTTCGATGATGTCGCCTCCCGATACGACCTGACGAACGACGTCCTCTCCTTCGGACTCGCTCGCGTCTGGAGGCGCACCGTCGCCCATTCCGTGGCCGCCGGACCCGGTGAGCGCGTGCTCGATCTGGCCGCCGGCACCGGCACCTCCTCGATGACGTTCACCCACCACGGCGCCGAAGTGGTGGCCGGGGACATCTCCACCGGTATGCTCGCCGAGGGCCGCCGTCGGCACCCGCAGATCGACTTCATCTACGCCGATGCGATGGACCTGCCCTTCGCCGATTCGAGCTTCGACGTCGTCACGATCTCCTTCGGCATCCGCAACGTCAACGACGTCGATCAGGCTCTGACCGAGATGCTGCGCGTGCTCAAACCCGGCGGACGCCTCGTCATCTGCGAATTCTCCACTCCGACGCTCGACGCTTTCAGCCTCGTGTACAAGGAATACCTGATGAAGGCCCTGCCCGCCGTGGCACGTGCCGTGTCCTCGAACCCGGAAGCCTATGTCTACCTCGCCGAGTCGATCCGTGAATGGCCGAACCAGGACGCCTTCGCCCACCAGATCCTCGACGCCGGCTTCGACCAGGTGAAGTACCGCAACCTCACCGGCGGAATCGTCGCCGTCCACCATGCCCTCAAGCCCGCCGAGGCGGCCGACACCGCGGAGTCGACCCAGCCTTGACGATGAATGAGTTCGATGCCGAAGTCGTCGTCGTCGGTGCCGGCCCGGCCGGCTCCGCGATCGGCGCCTACCTCGCCCAGGCCGGGCACGAGGTCATCATCCTGGAGAAGTCAGGATTCCCGCGCGACAAGATCTGCGGCGACGCCCTGACCCCGCGCGCAGTCAAAGAGGCCGGCTACCTCGGAATGGAGCTGCCGGAAGCCGACGGCTGGCACAGGAACAAGGGCCTGCGACTCATCGGCGGCGGCCACCGTCTCGAACTCGACTGGCCCGATATCGACGGCACTCCGAACTACGGGGTGACCCGCCCGCGCATGAGCATGGACGAAGCCTTCGCCCGCCACGCTCAACGCAGCGGGGCACGACTCTTCGAACAGGTTCGCGCCATGTCGCCGGACATCGGCGAAGACGGATGGATCCGCGGCGTCCACGCCTCCGGAACCGACCACCGAGGCCGCCGTGTGGGACCCGAAGCCCACTTCCGGGCCCCGATCGTCATCGCCGCAGACGGAGTCTCCTCCCGGCTGGCCGTGTCCATGGGATTGGAGAAGCGCGACGACCGGCCGATGGGAATCGCCGCTCGCGCCTATCACACGACTCCACGGCACGCCGATGACTACATCGAATCCTGGGTGGAGATGCGGTCGACGAACGCGGCCGGGGAATCCGAGACCCTGCCCGGATACGGGTGGATCTTCCCCCTCGGCGACGGCACCGTGAACATCGGTGCCGGACTGCTCGACTCCTCACCCCAATTCAAGTCCGTGGATCTGCGCGGAATGATGAACCAGTGGATCGCTGACATGGGGCACGAGTGGGGCATCGACGAATCCACCTCTCTGGGCCCGATCAAATCCGCGGCCCTGCCGATGGCCTTCAACCGCACACCGCACTTCCACCGCGGTCTGCTGCTCGTCGGCGATTCCGGCGGAATGGTCAACCCGTTCAACGGCGAAGGCATCGACTATGCGCTGGAATCCGCGCGTATCGCCGCCGAGGTGATCTCCACCTATTCGCGCTACCCGCAGGCCGTGATGCGTCGTCGCTTGGAGGAGTACCCGTCGCTGCTCGGAGACTCCCTGGGCGGATACTTCACCCTGGGTCGCGTTTTCGCCTCGATCATCGGCCATCCTGCGCTCATGCAGTTCGGAATCAAGTACGGTATGGGTGTTGACGTTGTGATGGAGTTCGTCGTCAAATTGTTGGCGAACCTCTACCGCGACCCGAAGGTCTCCGAGGCCGATCTCATCGACAGGGTGATCTCCGCCCTGACCCGAATCGTCCCGGCCACCAGCAATGTCTGAGCGCACGGACCACGGTGAGACCACAGTGAAGAACTCTGAGCGCAAGGGCTGTGACAACGGCATGCCGAGAACGACTACGACGAATGACGAGGACATGAGCCACCTAGCCTCTCCGGCCACCTTCACCGGTGACGACGCCCAGCTCGCGGCAGAGATCTCGACCCAGTTGGAAACCGTGGAGGCCCGTCTCTACGAGGTCACCGAACAGACACGGAGACTGCCCGATGAGACATCGAAGCATCTGCTGGCCGCCGGCGGAAAACGAGCCCGTCCGAACCTGGTGCTGCTCACCGCCCGCCTCGGCGATGCGAACAACGACGACATCATCGACGCGGCCGTCGCGGTCGAACTCATTCATCTCGCATCGCTGTACCATGACGACGTCATGGACGACGCGCCCGTGCGCCGCGGAGCACCGGCCGCCCACGAGGTGTGGGGCAATTCGGTGGCGATCCTCACCGGCGATCTGCTCTTCTCCAAGGCCTCCGGCGTCACCGCGAACCTCGGCCCCGAAGCCGTGCGCATCCAAGCGGAGACATTCGAGCGTCTCGTCCTCGGTCAGCTCAACGAATTCGCCGGCCCGCCGGAGGACGCCGACGAGATCGAGCACTACATCCAGGTGCTCGCCGACAAGACCGGATCGCTCATCGCGACCTCGGCGCGCTTCGGCGTCATGTTCTCCGGAGCCGATGAGGCGCTGGCCGAACCCGTCCGGGTCTTCGGCGAACGCGTCGGTGTGGCCTTCCAGCTCGCCGATGACATCATCGACCTGACCACGACATCCTCCGAGTCGGGCAAGACCCCGGGCACGGATCTGCGTGAACGCGTGCCCACCCTGCCCGTGCTCTACGTGAGGGCCGCTGCCGCCGACGGGGATGCCGCCGCCGCCGAGGTGGTCGACCTCCTCGACGCGGATCTGACCTCCGATGACGCTTTGGAAGCCGCTCGTGCTGCGCTGGCGGCCCATCCTGTGACCGAGAAGGCCCGAGCAGAAGCATTGCGCTGGGCCGATGAGGCCAAGGCGGCTCTGGTCCCGTTGCCGGAGGGGCGTGTCAAGGACTCGCTGTTCGCCTTCGCCGACTCCGTCGTCGCCCGCACCTCCTGAAACCTTCTTCCGACCGCTTCTGATCAGTTTCTCGGCCGTTACGGCACAGGCACAAAGGACATACCGCGATGACGCACACCTCGGCTTCGGCACCAGTTCGGCCCCCGCAGAGACTCCGTGCCGCCGACTGGGTCGGACTCGGCGTGCTCGCATTGCTGCTCGTCGTCGGCCTGAGCTGGTCGAAATGGCTGCCGTACTGGGACAAGACTCTGACCCTGAGCCAGACCTCGCTGTGGGAGGGCTCGCCGCTCTTCGACGCCGCCGGGGATTCGGTGTCGCTGTCCGGTGCGTGGGACTTCACGTTGGTGTACTTCACCGCCGTGTGGAAGGCCCTGCTCGTGGCGCTGGTCGTCGCGGCCGCCGTCGATGCCCTGGTGCCGCGGGACTGGCTGCTGAGGCTGCTCAACCGGCGCAGCCACACCGGTCAGTCCCTCGTCGGTGCCGTCTTGTCGATGCCGTCGATGATGTGCACCTGCTGTGCGGCGCCGGTGGCCGCAGGTCTGCGGGATTCGGGCGTGCGGCGGTCGGCCGCTCTTGCCTATTGGGTGGGCAATCCGCTGCTCAACCCCGCAGTCCTCATCTTCTTGGCCCTCGTCCTGCCGTGGCAGTACATGGCCGTGCGCATCGTCTTCGCGCTCCTCGTCGCGGTCGGTGCGGCTGCTCTCATCGGACGGTGGGTGAGCGGTCCCGCCGAGGTGGCACCCGAGCCCGACGCCGCCTCGGCGCGTCTGTCGTCGCTGCCCACCCGCTATCTGCGGTCCTTGGCCAGGTTCACGCTCATCCTCGTGCCCGAACACCTTGCGCTCGTGTTCGTCATCGGACTCATCGCACCGTGGCTGACCGGGGTATTCGGGCTCGAAGCCCAGTTGGGTGCCGGCGCGGTCCTGATCGTGGCGGTCGCAGCGACCCTGCTGGTCATTCCCACCGGTGGAGAGATCCCGATCATCCTCACCCTCGTGCCACTCGGCGTCGGAGCCGGTGTCACGGGTGCACTGCTCATCGCGCTGCCGGCGCTGAGCATTCCGTCGATGGTCATGGTCGGCAAGGCGATGGGGTGGAAGACGACGGCAGCAATGGGTGCCGCCGTCGCGGTCGCTGCGGTACTGGCCGGGGGAGCGCTGGCCCTGCTCAGCTGAGCCACGGCACGGTGGGACCGCCTCGGTGACGGTGACTTTTGGCCCCGATCGAGCTGACTACGTCGTCAGACGGCGGAGGGTGAGATAGGACCCGGCCCCGAAGACCACGGTCAGCCCCAGCGCCCACAGTGCCAGTCCGAGCGCCTCCGCCTGCGCCAGCCACATCCACACCTCGCCCCAGCCCCGACTGATGCTCACCCATGCGGCTCCGGCGAGCAGCACGATGCCGATGACGATGAGTGCTACGGTCAGAATGAGCGAGCCGAAGCGGTGCTTGACGATCGCAAACCAGAAGCCGAGGACGAACCACAGCATCGTGAGTACGAAGTAGATGAGCCCGGCGGCGAAGGGGCCGTGCTCCCACACCCACGGCAGATAGGCGAAGTAGCCGCCCATGCCGTAGCCGTCGGTGGCCTGTTCGATGAGTCCGAGCGCGACGAAGACGGCCGAGATCCCCACGGCGCTGAATGCGGCCGCGATCAGGGAGCCGAGGTAGAACTCCCGGCGGGTAAGGCTCATGGCCTGTGAGAAGTAGAACGTGAGATTCATCGCCTGGGCACCGACGACGGCGAAGTACCACAGCGGTGCCTGTGACCCTCCGCTGTACATCGGGCCGTCCGCTCCCGATGAGGAGATGATCCAGTAGATGACGAGAGTGATCAGCCACACCCCGCCGAGGACGAGGACGGGTACCCAGACGAAGGTCTGCGTATTCGTGAACTGGAGGCGGACGACTCCCAGCGTGCGGTTCTTCGGTCGGGCGGCTGGTGTCTGGGGCGGGTGGTCGAGTGCGGCGGTCATGACTGGAGGCTCCTGATGTCGTTCTCGGCTCTCGGATGGTCCGAGGCGTCTGCCTGTGTGCTGCGGACGATGAGCTGCTGGAGGGAGACGGGAGTGAGATCGAGGTTGGCCTCGGCGATGAGTTCGCGATCGGCATTGCTGAGGTGGCCGAGCATCGTCACCGAGGCGACTCGACCGAGGAATTCGCGGTGGATGACCTCACGGCCGGCAGCGAGGCGGTTGATCGCATCGGCGTCGCCGACGATGTTGACCGCACGGTTGCGGACCTCCTCGGTGGTCTCGTCCATGATGATGCTGCCGCGGTCGATGACGATGACGTTCTCAATGAGATCGGCAACTTCGTCGATGAGGTGGCTTGAGAGCACGATGGTGCGCGGATGCTCTGCGTAGTCGGCGATGAGCCGGTCGTAGAAGGTCTGCCGGGCGACGGCGTCGAAGCCGAGGTGGGGCTCGTCGAAGAAGGTGATCTCGGCGCGGGAGGCCAGGCCGATGATGACGCCGACGGCCGACTGCTGGCCGCGGGAGAGCTTCTTGATCGGCGTCTTCAGCGGTAGTTGGAAGTCGTCGATGAGCTCCTCGGCGAAGTCGTGGTCCCAGTGCGGGAAGAACAGTCGGGCGTTCGCGAACGCATGCGTCGCGTTGGAGTCGTCGGGGTATCTCTGGCTTTCGCGGACGAAGCACATGCGGCCCAGCACCCGGGCGTTCTCGTACGGGTTCTCTCCGAAGACTTCGACCTCCCCGCTGGTGGCGAAGTTCTGGGCGGTGAGGATCGACATCAGTGTCGTCTTGCCCGCGCCGTTGCGGCCGAGCAGTCCGTAGATCGAATCCTCGTCGATGGTGAGGCTGATGTCGTTGAGCGCGGTGGTGTGTTTGAACGTCTTGGTGAGGTGGCGGATCTCGACGACGGAGTTCATGAGTCATCCCTTCGCTTCGGTCGGGTCAAGTGCGGTGGTCAGGCGGAGTTCGTGGGAGCGCTCTTCGATGAGCGCGATCACGTCCTTCGCGCCGAGGCCGAGGCGGTTGGCCTCGCTCAGCAGGGGGCTGATGAAGTTCTCGGAGAATTCGGTGCGGTGTTCGTTGATGAGCAGAGCGCGGGCTCCCTCGGTGACGAACATTCCGATGCCGCGCCGCTTCTCCAGCACGCCCTTGTCGACGAGCCGGTGGATGCCTTTGGCTGCAGTGGCCGGATTGATGGAGTAGAAGGTCGCGAGTTCATTCGTCGATGGTGCTCGGGAAAGCTCGGGCAAGGTGCCGTTGAGGATGGAGTCCTCGACCTTCTCTGCGATCTGAGTGAACAGGGGTTTGGCGTCGTCGATCACATTCGGCTCCATGTGAGTTGGTTAGTTACTTAACTAATGAACCATGGTGCCGAGGGTGGTGTCAAGGGTCGGGGGCGATCCGAGCGGGTAATCCTGGGGCCCGCCCCAATTGCTACCTGA